>CAIYQS010000117.1 GCA_903928395.1 uncultured Actinomycetes bacterium
CATCCAGGATGGATCCTGATCGGTGGAAATAAACTTGAGCGCGGCTTTACCATCGAAAATCTTGCCGTGACATACATGCCTCGCTCGACTGGAGTAGGCAATGTCGACGTTATACAACAACGTGGTCGTTTCTTTGGATATAAGCGGAAGTACAAAGATCTTTTACGTGGCTGGTTCTTTGATGATCACATTCAAGCTTATATTTCGTACGTAGATCACGAAAAATCGATACGCCAACAACTAGGTGATTTAGACAGAAATAATGACGAACTGTCAACATGGAGGCGGAGGTTTTTGCTCGATCCTGCCTATCAGCCAGTGAGAGCTCAAGTAATTTCTCTTGGGATCAATCACAAGCGACTCTCGGTTTTCAAACAACATCAACTTTTTGAACCTACCCTCGGCAAATTGAGAGATAGTTTCATCGAGCGCATCGACTCGCTCTTAACAGACGTCATTCCATTCCCAAATGACATGCGAGTCGACAGCAAAAATTATTATTCTCCAATTGACTTTTCCGATGCATTGAGCTTGCTTACGGATTGGCCGATGGCCGCAATTAATCGAAGCGAGTTAGATGACATAATCTGGGCTTTGCAGGCTCTCCCTGACGAACTTAAGGTTCAAAACGCAGTTCTTGCGCTCATGGATTTTGACCCAGTTGCCGAAGAACTTCGCATTCGCGAGCGGTCACTCCCCAATGCCACTCCTGACACGTCTAAGCTTCCCGAAGATCAAGCAATTGCAAATATATTTCAAGGGCGATCTTCAGCTTACCCCGGGGACTCCGAAATGAAAATAGATGATGCGTTGACAATTCAAGTGCATCTGGTCCGTCCGCTTTATGGCAAGAAGAAGTGCGAGTTGGTCGTAGCGTTGGGTCTCATCGTTCCGCCAACTACTTCAGGCTTTGTCGTTGAGGCCACTCTATAACTCAAAAAATATTCGAACGTGCCTAAGCGGATTTTCTTTTTCTTCCGGATCCCTGACTCTTTGGTAGGTAGGGGGATTGTGGAGCGCACATAATCGATTCCAACAATTCTGGTTTAGTTTGAGACAGAATTTCAGAGTCTCTAGTTGCTGCAGCCTTAACTACCTGATAAATGGCTCCAACAGAAACTCCATTTCCAAGTTGACGATAACTCAAAGAATCGGACTGGTCTCCGAAGGAAAAATCTTCCATCATGCCTTGCAACCTAGCTGCTTCTCCGGGTGAAATTCTACGTCTGTAAGGACCAATAATTGTTGTCTGCGTTATTGCAACGAGAGCTGGAACGTAGGTGGCTCGCTTCACACGTATACCTGATGGCCTGAAATGGATCAATCCATCCCAAAGTGAAGGTAAATCTTGAGCTTGCCATTCAAGTTTACGCTTTGAAGCAATGGCGTTCCTGACCGCAGGGTTCGCTTTCAACCACGCGTCAATTATCGAACGGTGCTCAAGATAGAATTGGCGATTCTTTGCCTCGAATAGTAGTTTCCATTCTGGTGCCGAATCTTCGTATGTGTAAATGGGCTTCTCTCCCCATATATCGGACCAAAGGGGGAAACCCGGCAACCGCAAGCCATCCCTCTTGATCAGGAGTTCGCGAATGAGGCTCTCCCAGGCCTCTAAAATTTCGATTTCTTCACTGGAAATTCTGTATTTCATAAAATTTTCAGAACTTTGTGAATCGAGAGGG
>CAIYQS010000118.1 GCA_903928395.1 uncultured Actinomycetes bacterium
CGAACTGGAAGCCGTTCGAAAAATTGGATACGCAATTATTGTTGATGAACTTGAAGAAGGATTAGCAGCAGTATCTGCCCCAGTTCGCGAGAGTGATGGTCGAGTACTCGCTGCAATATCGATCTCTGGTCCAACAACAAGGCTTTCACAAAAAGAATTACATCGCATTGGCCAATTAATCGTCGACAAGATTCACGAAGAAACCACACCGTTCAAAAATCCACATCCCGTTAAGCACGGAAAGGCAGCCACCAAATGACCCATGATGAAATTCTAAAAGCCTTGTTTGATGAAACCCTGGTTGGAAATGCACCGGAAGTTCTGCGCTTGACAGAGTTGGGAATAGCTGAAGGAATGACTCCAAGTGCGATACTTTTTGACGCCCTTATTCCATCGCTTGAAGAAGTTGGCGCGCGTTTTGAACGCGGCGACTTCTTCGTTCCGGAAATGTTGATTTCTGGAAAAGCAATGTCTGGGGCGTTGAACGTACTTCGCCCACTTCTAGCAATTACTGGGGCACAAACGGTAGGTACTTTCTTAATGGGTACCGTAAAGGGCGATGTACACGATATCGGCAAAAATCTAGTAAATATCATGCTGGAAGGCGCAGGATTTAACGTAATAGATATCGGGGTTCAAGTTGCTCCTGAAAAATTCGTAGCCGCAATCCAAGAGCACAAGCCAGATATCGTAGGGATGTCGGCCTTCCTCACCACCACAATGCCAATGTTCAAAGTAAATATCCATGAAATCACTAAAGCTGGGCTACGAGATCAGGTAATTATCATGGTAGGCGGCGCTCCCGTAACTCAAGAATATGCGGATGTCGTTGGAGCAGATGGATTTGCTGCGGATGCATCAACTGCAGTGCGAGTAGCTAAAGATTTAATTCAAAAGCGTCGCGCGTTGGTCACTTCCTGAAATCCAAAAAATGTCAAAGTTACTCCCTCTCATTGAAGACGCCATCAAGAAACCAATATGGGGTTGTCAGATGTGCGGGCAATGTGTTCTGCATTCGACCGGGATGGTCTGCCCGATGACTTGTCCTAAGACGTTACGTAACGGTCCATGTGGTGGAGTTCGAGAAAATGGCAACTGCGAAGTGAAGCCTGAAATGCAATGTATCTGGGTAAAAGCGTATGAACGAAAAGATAAATTACCGCTACCGAATTCATGGCGCTCCCATTACAACGATTTAAGACCCCCGGTAGATATGCAATTAAAGGGGACTTCTTCTTGGCTCAATCTCTTCACAAAACGGGATCAAAAGAGACCTGCCGGATGGCAAAACGTTGTAGAAAATAACGGTCAATGATGTCTCGTGTAAGTGAAATTCTCGAAAACACAAAAGATCAATTGTTCACAGTGGAATTTCCAGAAGTAGACAGTGGTGGTTTGGATCGGATCGCCAAACACGTGAATCGAATTTCTCCTTGGTTTGACGCCGCGAACTCCACAGATAACACGGCAGCGCATGCCCATGCGTCTAACACCGCAGTAGCAATTGCCATGAAAATTTATGGCGTGGAACCAATTTTACAAATCGTCTGTAGGGACAAAAATAGGTTAGCGATTCAATCGGATTTAATGGGGGCAGCACTTCACGGAATTGAAAATGTCGTGATGCTTACTGGTGATGATGTAAGCGCAGGAGATGAACCAGAAGCCCGACGGGTGTTCGATTTAGACGGCCCACAAGCCATCCGGGTGGCAAAAGTACTCACCACCGGCCAATATTTGTCTGGTCGTAAAATAACGCCCGCTCCAGATTTCTACATCGGGGCTGTCGAAAACCCTGCCGCTCCTCCGGCCGAGTACCGGATTCAACGTGCACTCAAAAAGCACCTCGCCGGCGCAAGGTTCCTGCAGTTGCAAATCTGTTATCACCCCGATCTGCTCGAGAATTTTTGTCAAGGAATCGCCGAACTCGCGCCAAATCTCCACATAATTCCGACGGTGGTTCTTGTGAAGAATGAAAGATCTTTAAATTTTATGAATGACAAAGTTCCGGGAATAGATATACCGGAGGAGACGATCAAGCGGGTGAAGGAAAGTGACGACCCTGGCGAAGCAGCGTATCAATTAGTTCTAGAACAATCGAAACACTCACTCTCTCTTCCCGGCGTTCGCGGACTTCATGTTATTGACTTTCGGCGCGACAATTCACTGGAGCGTCTCATGCGCGAACTTGGAAGAACCCCAAAGTTTTAGACCTAACAGAATATAAATGGAGAAAATAATGCACACTATCTTAAAGTCGGCCACCAAGACCTTAACGATTGGCCATGATCAACCTTTCTGCATTATTGGCGAACGAATCAACCCAACTGGTCGAAAGAAATTTCAGGAACAACTTCGCGCCGGCGATCTTTCCGCCATCCATAAGGACGTTGCCGACCAAGTTGCCGGCGGATGTGACATGCTCGATGTAAATATGGGAGTTCCACTAACAGATGAGCCCGTACTGCTTTCCAAGGCGATAAAACTGATTCAGACTCTCACGGACCTTCCGATTTGCATTGATTCTTCAATCATCGAAGCGCTGCAAGCTGGATTAGAAGCGTACGAAGGCAAAGCCCTGGTCAATAGCGTTACAGGTGAAGATGAGCGAATGGAGATCGTTCTTCCGTTAATCAAGAAACATGGGGCCGCGATTA
>CAIYQS010000119.1 GCA_903928395.1 uncultured Actinomycetes bacterium
GGAATTATTCGCGGTCGCGAATTTGTAATGAAGGATTCGTATTCATTCGATATTGATGATGCTGGGCTTGAAACTTCTTATCAACGCCATCGTGAGGCTTACATCAAGACTTTCAATCGACTTGGGCTCAAGTTCAATATTGTTTCGGCGATGTCGGGGGCTATGGGCGGCTCTAAATCTGAGGAATTTCTTGCTCCCTGCCCTACCGGTGAAGATACGTATGTGCTCTGCGAAAATTGTGGTTTTGCTGCAAACGTGGAAGCTATGGTGACAAAAGTTGAACCATATTCAGGAAGTGTTCCACCCGCTTTTGAAGTTTTTGATTCGCCTAACACTCCAACGATAGATTCGCTTGTTGAATTAGTAAACCAAAAGTTTGGTGAAAATATCACCGGCGCTGACACTCTTAAGAATGTACTACTAATGGCTGATGGGGAAGCAATTGCGATTCTTGTACCTGGTGATCGCGAAGTAGATCTCAAGCGGGTAGGCGCA
Source organism: uncultured Actinomycetes bacterium (assembly GCA_903928395.1). Lineage (GTDB taxonomy): Bacteria > Actinomycetota > Actinomycetes > Nanopelagicales > Nanopelagicaceae > PALSA-747. The sequence continues at coordinate 496 of CAIYQS010000119.1, forward strand.
AACTTGGCAGGCGTACAGGATTTGCGACTCTTTGAAGAGGAAGATTTTGCAAAATATCCGGGAGTTGTAAAGGGTTACGTTGGTCCACAAAATGCAGAATCACTCGGAATCAAGGTGTACGCGGATCCACGCATCGTATTGGGCTCACATTGGATTACTGGTGCCAACGAAAAGGATAAGCACGCACGCTTCGTTACTCACGGCAGAGATTTCACAGTCGCTGGATTTGTTGAATCGGCAGAGGTAAAGGCTGGGGATACCTGCCCACAATGCCAAACCCCAGTAGTTATTGACCGTGCGATCGAAATCGGTCACATCTTTCAATTGGGTCGCAAATATGCGAAGGCGCTGGGTCTTACAGTGTTGGACCAGAACGGAAAAGCTCAGGTGGTAACTATGGGCTCTTACGGAATTGGTGTCTCACGTGCTGTTGCCGCTATTGCAGAGCAGACTTACGATGAGATTGGCCTCAATTGGCCACCCGAAATCGCTCCAGCCCAGATTCACTTGGTAGCAGCTGGTAAAGATGATGCTATTTTTGAATTCGCCGAAAAATTGGCTTCAGATCTTGAAGGTAAAGGATTAACAGTTCTCTTTGATGATCGTAGGGACGCCAGCGCGGGTGTGAAATTTAAGGATGCCGAGTTGATTGGGATTCCATACATTGTGATCGTCGGGAAAGCCCTCGCGGAGGGCAAAATTGAATTTCGGGTGCGCAACCTCGGAAGCAAAGTCGAATTCGATGCCACAAATGCAGTCTCAGAAATACTTGCTGCAATTAATTCGTAACTAAAAATGTCGGTTGCTAATTTTATCTTTCTTGCACTCGCAGCTGGATTTGCTGGATTTGTAGATGCTGTTGCTGGCGGGGGCGGCTTAGTCCAATTGCCGGCGCTTCTGATTGGTATTAGCAATAAACCGATCCCAATGATTCTGGGTACCAATAAAATTCCTTCGATCTTTGGAACGTCAACCGCTGCGATTTCATATTTCAAAAAAATTAAACCAGATCTTCGACTTACCTTCACGATGGCGCTTCCTGCCTTGATCGGATCCGTAGCCGGTGCACATCTCGCGTCGCACTTTCCAACAAAAGTATTTCATCCACTTATCCTGACGCTATTAGTGTTGGTTGGAATTTATACCTGGCGCAAATCCGACTTGGGATTAAACGAACGCTTGCGTCACACCCATGTAAAACGACTTTGGATAGTTGCCGCCTGTGGCTTGCTCATAGGATTTTATGACGGAATCTTTGGACCTGGGACCGGAACTTTCCTGGTTTTCTTACTTGTCATTGTTGTTGGATACGAATTTCTCAAGGCAAGCGCGACGGCGAAATTGGTGAACATCGCAACAAATTTTGGCGCGATTGTGACTTTTCAAATCACTGGCCATATTTGGTGGCGGCTAGGACTCGCCCTTGCTGTCGCAAATGTCAGCGGCGCGTTTATTGGTTCGCGGCTCGCGATCCGAGGTGGATCTCCGCTGGTACGTCGAGTCTTCCTCTTGGTCGTGGCGGCTCTGATTGCAAAGTTGAGTTATGATTGGATCTACAACTAAATATCGGAAAGTGAGCCAGATATGGGTGTAATTCAAGCAATTACCGAAGCAATCTCCCCGGCAATCAACGGGACTGGCAACTATTTGGAGGAAGTCACCTTTGATGGTGGATCACCAAAAGTTTTAACCGTGATTATTGATAGTGATACCTACATTAATTTAGATCAAGTTACCGTAGTTACCAAGCAGATTTCTGAAATTCTCGAAAATCTCCCGGAACTCGGAGAAACCCCTTTTACCTTAGAAGTTACCTCACCTGGAATTGATCGCCCGCTAACACTTCCTCGGCACTGGATTAAAAATAATGGTCGGTTAGTGGCGATCTCGCTAAAAAATGGCGAAGTCCGTAGGGGTCGAATCGGTGAACTAATTGCGGATTCGGTACTCATCAGTGATTCGCCCGTGCCGCTAGATGACATCGCGCACGCACAGGTAGAAATTGAGTTCAAATCTCTCAAAAAGGGTAGCGACGAATGAGCGTAGATGTAGATGCTCTTTTGGCGATGACGATCGAAAAGGGAATTCCACTCGAAAAATTAATAAATTCCATCGAACAGACGGTTACAGAGGCGTATGGAGAGTTACCAGATGCGATGCCCCAAGGTCGAGCTGTACTCAATCGGCAAACCGGTGAAATTTTGATTCATGTTCCACAATTTAATGAAGAGGGAATCTACACCGAAACGATTACTCACTCCCCGGAAGGTTTTGATTCCAAGATTAAATCTCTCGTTCGCAAAGTTCTTAAAGAAAAAATGCGAGCTATGAATGATGCCGGGATCGTTGCGGAATTTACGGGTAGCGTTGGAGACATTATTTCGGGAATAGTTCAGCAAGGAAGAGATCAAAATATTATTTACGTAGATCTCGGGAGGGTCGAGGGAAAGATTCCGCTCGCCGAGCAAGTCCCGACCGAACGTTACAAGCATGGCGATCGCCTCAAGGCATATGTGGTTGATGTGCGGCAGGGCGAAAAAGGTCCAGAAGTAACGCTCTCACGTACCCACCCAATGTTTGTAAAAATGCTTTTCACGCTGGAAGTTCCAGAATTAAAAGACAATGTTGTAGAAATAGTTGGAGTTTCACGGGAAGCGGGTCAACGTTCAAAGGTGTCTGTACGTTCGCACCGGGCAGGAGTCAGCCCAAAGGGTGCATTGATCGGACCGATGGGGGCGCGATCGAAGGCGGTCACAGACGAACTCAATGGCGAAAAAATCGATATCGTCGATTTTTCTGAAGATCCCGCCCTCTATGTTGCCAGCGCTCTTGCCCCCGCTCGCGTTACAAGTGTTGAGATCGTGGATTTGGAATCGAAGTCCGCGAAGGTCATCGTTCCGGATTATCAACTTTCCCTTGCGATCGGGAAAGATGGCCAAAATGTCCGACTTGCGGTCAAATTGACTGGCTGGCGGATGGATATTCATCCTGATAATCCCGTTGAACGCCTTCGCAAGCCAAGTGAAATTGCTCGGGAAGAGGCTGCCGCCGCAGAGTCGGCTAGGTTGGCCGGATTAGCTGAGTTAGCCACCTTGGCTGGAGCTGCCGAGAGTCAAGAATTACGCCCTGGCCTGGTGAGCGAGTAAGGTTCTCCTTAATGGTCCCGATGCGCAGTTGTATCGCCTGTCGGAGCCGAGAGAGTTCGAAGAAACTTCTCCACTTAGTGGTGATCGACGGTCAGGTAATTCCAGACCAAGGCCACACGCTAGGAGGTCGGGGAGCTTGGCTACATTCGAGATGTTTCGAATTAGCTGTGCAGCGGCGATCTTTTAACCGGGCTTTTAAGTCTGGCGGAGATCTACTAACCCACGAGCTGGAAAAATTTCTTCAATCTAGTAAAAGTTTGACGAGCAATAGTTTGACGAGTAATAAGGAGCAAAAATGAAGGCATACACACAATCATGAGCACCGCGCGCTCATGAGTAAGGCAA
>CAIYQS010000120.1 GCA_903928395.1 uncultured Actinomycetes bacterium
ACCAAGTCCGATGAGAGATCCCAAGATTGGTGCAAAACTTGCAATCCCAATTGCGTGGGTGAGCAAAGTGACTACTCCTGTGGCGGTGCCAAGTGCTAGAAGAGCCACGCCTAATGGAAGTAGCATCGCGAAGAATGAACCAAATGAGATGAAGAGAATGATTCCCGCAGCAAAAATTCCAATGAGCTCGCCAGGACTGCCCTTTGGAGCATTCAGTTGAGCAACCGCTTGTCCCCCAAACTCAACTTCCAAATTACTCGAGGAGGCGGCCTTTCCAATATCGACCAGCGATTGAACATCAGAATTCTTTATGAGGCGAGCACTTACGGAAAATACGACCGGTGCATAGGCCGTTTGCTGATCTTTGCTAATTTGTAACGCATTCATAGGGTCATATGGCGACTTCACAACTCCAACTGAATGGATTGCCGCAACTTTCGAAAAGGCAGATTCCATCGCACTCTTGACCGCGGGATCATTGACCGTTCCAGTTTTAACATGGAAGACGATGGTCTCGGTGTCTCCGGATTGTCGCGGAAATGCCTTGCCGAGCAGACTCAGGGCTTTGGTTGAATCGGTGCCCGGAAGTGAGAAAGAGTCACTGAAACTTGAACCAACCGATTGCGCGATTGCGGTAATCCCGAAGAGGGCGATTAACCAAAATCCAATTACGAAATACTTTTTGCGAAATGCGAAGCGGCCAAGTGCCTTCATGGGTCCCTTAATTAATTCTCAGAATGCGCGAGTAAATAGGCTCGAATTCTAGTGGGGTTAGCTGTGAGCGCATTTTTGGATGGTGGCGGGTGAAGGATTTGAACCTTCGAAGGCAGAGCCGGGGGATTTACAGTCCTGATCGAGTGCAAACCTAGGCCCAACCAAGCCAGATTTCACGCGGGAACTAGCGCAAATGGCCACCTGAAATCCCCGGCTGGTATTGTTTTGGTTTGAGTCCGCGCATGGCATTTCTTAAAGAAAATAGCGAAGCTATTAAGGCTATTGCCGCACGCCATAAAGCATTCAATGTCGCTATTTTTGGCAGTGTTGCAAGGGGCGAGGATGGACCAGATAGTGATGTTGATTTCATGGTTGATTTCCTACCCGGGGCCGCTCTCAGCGATGAGTTTCGATTAGAGAATGAATTACGTGAATTCTTAAAGATTCCAGTTGATTTAATTTCACGTGGCGGGTTAAAAGCTAGAGATTCTCATACTCGCGAAGAATCCATGGCTCTATGAGCCGCTCTGATGAACAAAGAATTGAAGATATCCTCGAAATAGCCGATGTCCCTGCCCTGGTCAAGGCTTTAAAACAAACTTCGTAACTCCACCATTGACATGGGCAAAGCGCCACCAACCTTGTACGTTCTTGCTCACCATACTTTTTCGAAGACGGTATGTGTTGTGGTGGCCCATAATGCCAAGGTAGGAGTTCATGCTTGATTGAAAACTCTGGCGTGCCAAGATATCTGGCTTGCCCTTACCAAACTCTGCTAAAAGATGATTATGTTGTTGGATCGAGCGATAAAAATTTGCTTTTATACGCCTTCCTACATACACCCGCCCAGGTTTAATTACCACTCCTAAATATGCAACGCCTTTTTCGTATCTTTGCAAGTAAATTTTATTCGGGTGCAAGGCCAGACCAAGTTCGCGCAGTAAATAACTGCGTATTACTGGAATCAGTGAACGCAAATACTGCCCATCTTGATGGACCAAAACAAAGTCATCGACATAGCGACCGTAGAATTTGATGTCGCAGTTTTTCTTAATAAAGTGATCAAAACCATTTAGATAAAAGTTAGCAAAGACCTGGCTGCTCAAATTTCCAATAGGTAACCCACAGTTAACCGGTGAGTAAAACAGACTCTTATCCGGTGGCAGGCCATCCCACCCACTTTTTGCTCCCTTGATCACACAGTTTTGACTAGGGTTATTGAAAAGGACAACCTTGGTCAGACTCATTAACAGCTCTTTATCGGCTCCCACGTAGCGTGAATGGATAAATTCCATCAACTTTGCATGAAGAATCTCCACGTTGATATGCATGAAAAATCCACGGATATCGAGTTTGAGAACATAGGCATCACGGCTGTAATTGGCAGATGCCCTTCGAATAAAGCGCTCAAGGCGCTTGATACCAAAGAGCGTGCCCTTGCCGGTGCGACAGGCATAGGAGTCAAAGATAAAGAGTTGTTCAAAGAGCGGATTGAGTTTGGAGATAATGAGATGGTGCACAATGCGATCTTTAAAATCTGCCGCAAATATTTCGCGCTTAACTGGCTTATTAACAATAAAGGCAATCGATTTTCCGGGACGGTAAGTGCCATCATTAATCTCATTCCAGAGAGTTACTAATTTGGCCTCATAATCGAGCTCAAAGGCTAGAGCGTTATGGGTGCGCCGTTTATTCTTGCGGCAGCGAAAATAGGCCTCTAGCAGTTCATGGAATTCGATATACGCATTAGCTGGCTCTACATTCATACTTTTAAGATACTGATGAGTTGTGGCCCTAGCCCTATCCTAAAAATCAACCTAAAGGCACAGGCGCTAGAGCCACACGCAGTCATTACTAGATCACGCTGAAAACCCCGCACTGGCCGGACGTAGTTGGTGTTGTTCTTATTGTTGTTGTTCTGGTTGCCATTGTTGAAGTTCTGGTTCCACGCGTTGTTCGCACTGTTCTCAGACGAGGACCAGTAGTTGTTATCCACGAATCCTCCAACACCGATTGTTATAGACATGTTTTGGCCCCTTCTAGGAATCTAAAAGTTGCACTCCTTAACTTCCTCTGGCCTTGGGAAAGTTCAATCCCAGCACTACTTGGAAGTCTGCCTATCGCTTTTCAAACGCGAATCATTGCTCACTCTCATCAACCTCGGCCGATGAGATTCTGGCCCTCAGACTGGCATTTCTCCAGCCTGTGATCTGCTTTCCAATGCTATCCATCAACATGATTAACTCGCTATGTTTTTTTGTGGGTAATAACTTTAAATCCCCAGAAAGACGGATCTCTAATTTGAGCAGCTCAAAATCATCCAAGAATGCCTCGAGATGGGCGACCTTGTCGCTGGATTTATTGATCCGATAGATCGAGCGCAAAAGAACCAGACAATCGCGCTTCATATCCTGGCCCAATGTGAACTTATACTCACGGGGATAGTCCTGGGTGAAGAGAAATACTTTGTGGGTCAGGGTGTAGACATCGGCAAAGACGGGCAGATCTTGGTAGAGGGCCATGCAAGATTATCTACCTAATCACCCGTAAAAAA
>CAIYQS010000121.1 GCA_903928395.1 uncultured Actinomycetes bacterium
TTGTAATCGAGACCAACACCAAACCAATGTGCGACGCGATCTGCATACAGTCCAGCTGCGTTAAGGACATGGCCAGCCGAAATTCTTTCAGTTCCATTGACTTCTACCCAACCTGGTCCGGCTTTGGTGGCAGCCGCAGAGAGGCGAATCTCTCCACCTTTTTCTACGACTCGGTCAGCTAGTGATTGCGTAACACCGACGGGAGAGGAAACTGCAGTCAGGGGAGACCACAGAGCTTTTAAATGGGTCTTTGCAAGTGGTTCGATTTCCGCAAGTTGCTTTTCATCCACTAATTCGAGAGTACAACCGTTGGTAATGCCGTTCAAATACAATTTTTCCAACGCTGGAATTTCAGCTTCATTCTTTGTGACAACAACTTTCCCAGCCTCTACGATTGGAACCTTGCGTTCATAGCAAAACTCGCGTAATTTCTCATTGCCTACTCGAGTTAACTTGGCTTTGATTGTATCTGGAGCGTAGTAGAAACCGGCATGAAGAACGCCACTGTTTCTACCCGATGAATGGAAGGCTATCTCTGATTCTTTTTCAAGAACCAGAACAGAAGACTTCGGATTTCGAGTAAGCCAGGCATCCGCTATTGCTAATGCCACGATTCCACCACCAACCGTTACTAGGTCGTAATTCTTACTCATTTAACTCACTCCGATCATCTATGGCGGTGAAAGCAGGCGTGCATTTAATGACTACTTGCTTGCGTACTACTTAAGCGTTGGCCGAAAGACCGGACCACGCTCCAATACCTTGGCCAACATGCCACTATAAGAATCAAGATCATCACTGGCAGGGCTTGGAACTTGTCCAGGATAACCAATTAACTTCTTGACTTCCGGATTGAGGAAATACGCGCCCGACGTTAAGACGCCGAGGCAATCAAAAGCTTCGCTATCGTTGGAATTCAACTCTTGAATGGCCTGACGGGCTTCCTTATTCTTTCCGTAGCTCAGTGCACGGAGAAATCCATCGGTAAGATCCGGCCGGTATTCAAGCGCACGGTCAATCCACTGGGTTGGAACATTGGCATCGGATGCCGAAGGCATTCCTTCAGCCCGAGGAATCAATTCGTCAGCCATGTTTGCGTATATCGAACGAAATTCATCATTTAGCATTTATTTTCCTCTCAGAAAGTCGATGGGGTTACTTGTGATGAGAAGTTCTCTACAAGGTGTCGAACGGATCGAAGCGCGTTTGCCATAATTGTTGAAGTTGGATTTCCTCCAGAAGAAGTAGGAAAAACGCTACCATCCACAATGAATAGGTTTGGCACATCATGTGTCTGACCCCATTCATTGACAACAGAATTCTTTGGATTATCACCCATTTTTGTCGTGCCAAGTAGGTGCCAACCGCAGTCACGCATCAACTTAGTTATGTTAATTGACGTTGCACCGGCAGCCTCATGAGCTTCCACTGCACGATCAACATGAAAATCAATTAACTTAGTTGTATTTTCTGAGCTCTTGTAGATTAACTTAGGTGCCGGAATTCCATCACTATCGGTTAACTGAGGATCCAAAACAACTCGATTTGCCTCGTCAGGAAGATCTTCAGCGATGATTCCCCATTCGAAAGAGCGACCAAAGACCTTCTTTAAGTTCTTATGGAAATTAACACCGAATGATTCATCGACTGGACGTCCACCGTATCCGGAACGCATACCCAATGGACCACCAGAAGGCATGAGGTTCCACTTAGCTCCTCGAACAAAGCCACGAGATTTATCTGTCTCGTAGAACTCCATAGAGTGCATAAGTTCACCTGCAGGCCCAAGCCAGCTTTCAAGATTGTCGTCATAGGTGCCCACGACAGCTGCATATGGGTGCATCATCAATCTCCGGCCAACTAAATCTGTTGAGTTAGCTAAGCCATTTGGATGCTTCTCAGATTTTGAGAGTAACAAGATGCGAGGTGTTCCGACACCGTTTGCGGCGAGGATCACGATTTTCGCTTTTTGATGGTGTTCATTCCCATCGCGATCAACATAATCTGCGCCGTTTGCTAAACCATCTTTATCCACGGTAATTCGGCGAACGCGAGCTCCAGTGACTAGATGAGCGCCATTCTCAATTGCAGTTGGCCAGTGAGTTATATCTGTAGAGGCTTTTGCTCCGGCTGGGCAACCAGTCAAGCATGCACCGAACCGTTGACATTGGGGCCGATGCCCAATTGCTTTAGATGCAATCGAGTTGGTACCTGGCCACCAGTGCCAGCCCAATTTGTCCATCCCCTCTGCTGCTTTAATTCCGGGTTTGCCGATTGGCAATGGAGGTAGCGGAAAGGACCCTCCTTCAGGGTATGCAGGATCGTCGGCAAGACCCGAGACTCCCATTGCATTATCAATCTCCTCATAATCAAA
>CAIYQS010000122.1 GCA_903928395.1 uncultured Actinomycetes bacterium
ATCTGCGAATTAATCCATGGACTTCGTAGCCTTTGGAAAGCAAAAGTTCTGCCAGATAGGACCCATCTTGGCCAGTTATGCCTGTGATAAGTGCCTTTTTCATTTATTCTCCTGGCTAATTCCGAGTTGTGGATGATTTAACCATATTTCATGATTAAATTGTCTCAAATGGCGAATATGAATGTATTTGATCCTAACTCTCGGATATATATAGCAGGACATCGAGGGTTGGTGGGTTCTGCCATTTGGAAGTATTTCTCCTCCTTGGGGTATCAGAATCTGATTGGACATTCGTCTTCTGAGGTCGATCTGCGAGACCAAGAACAAACCTCACGGGCCATTGGAGCAGCAGGCCCAGACGTGCTAATTATTGCGGCGGCTAAGGTCGGTGGAATTGTCGCAAATTCAATGTACCCGGTGGAGTTTTTGAACGAGAACTTACGAATTCAAACCAACCTATTTGAGGCAGCGCATGAAAACGATGTGTCAAGGGTTCTATTTCTTGGATCATCCTGCATATATCCAAAGTTTGCTCCGCAGCCGATCAGCGAGACTTCGCTATTAACTGGTTTGCTCGAAGAAACTAATGACGCTTACGCTATCGCGAAAATCGCTGGTGTCATGCAAGTCGAGTCTTATCGCCGGGAATATGGCCGTTCCTGGATTTCAGCCATGCCAACAAATTTATACGGGCCGGAAGATAATTTCGACTTACAGACAAGCCATGTCTTACCTGCCTTGATACGTAGGTTCCATGAGGCAAAGCTGAGTGGAGCACCTGTCGTTACTTTATGGGGCACCGGAACTCCATTGCGTGAATTCTTACACACAGATGATTTGGCGCGGGCTGTATTGCACTTGTTGGCGCATTATGACGATGGGGCACCGATCAACATTGGGTGGGGACTGGATCAGTCGATCGCTGAGTTGGCGGAGTTGATAGCTGAGATTGTCGGATATGAGGGAAGTATTTCATGGGACGACAGCAAACTAGATGGAACTCCGCGTAAATTGCTGGATACGACAAAGATTAATTCGCTGGGCTGGATGCCAAAGATCGGACTCCGTGAAGGCATTGCCACCACGTATGAATGGTACTTAAAGAACTTGGAGCAATAGTTATGAGTTTGGCGGTGACTACTGTTTGCCGACACAACCAAGCCCGTTCTGTAATGGCTGCAGCCGTCCTTCATCGCTACTTCCCAGAGATGGATATTTCATCTGCGGGAGTATCGGCGGTCGAAGGCCAAAGAATCCCACAAGCTATTTTGAAGTTGGCTGAACTTTGGGATCTCGAAGTTCTTGACGTGTCTTCACATTCCCTAGAGGCGAGCGCCGATTCACTGCGGGCATCCGATTTTGTTGTAGTTGCTGAAGACGATTTCGCATCCGCCATTGTCGAGTTGGGTGTGGAACCTCGGAAGGTGCTTTCGATGCAGGACAAGCGCTTTGATCATGCGCTGATTCCATTCGATCCAATCGGGCACGGGAGCCAAGTGGTATCGGTCGAATTGGCGAAGGCGGTAATGACGACGACCCAATTGATTCGAGCACATGTTGGTCTTGGTTACAGGAATCCGGTTAACGCAATCTTCACGGTTGATGAGGTTGATTTTGAGAGTCATCTGGCGCAGTCATGGGCGCAGGTGCAAAGAAATGAAGGGATTCTGATAGTTGCCGATTTTCGGGCTCCCAATTTCCGCGCGGTCTCTGACATGTGTGATCATGTCTTGGAAATACAGGTCGGTCGCGTTAATCAAGACATCACTTTCTCTGATGGGGCGGGGGATGGGGCTCTGGAACGGGCGCTGGAATCGGGGCGCCCTTTTGCGATATCGGCGCGGCATGAAGTCGATCAGGTCGAGAGATTTGCCGTGAGTCGGCCATTTATAGAGATGATTGCGCAGCTTGCTGATAGTCGTCCGGTTGTGATCGTGACTGAACCTTTGGGAATGGGGCCATTTCCTTATCTTGTGGCTGCAAGTGGAAGCCTTTGATGTGACTTCACTAACAATTCTTTCTGAGGTGCGGTAACATGTCGTTTGTGCGCAAAGGTGGGCAAACCCAGCATAAGGTTGCCTAAAACTTACTCGATATCTCTTTGAAGGAAGTAAATGGATCTGAAGGATTACTACCGGCTTATTCTGCGCAACTTGGTTGTTGTAGTCGTTTCAACTTTCATCGGAATTGCAGCGGCTGCGGGGATTACCTATCAGCAGACGCCGATTTACCAGGCGGACATTCAACTCTTTGTATCGACCCCTTCTTCAATGTTGGATATCAGTGCTCTCGCTCAAGGCTCAAGCTTTTCTCAGCAACGAGTAATTTCGTATGCTCAAATTATTAATGGGCCGGACACTCTCAACCCAGTGATCCAGCAACTGCATTTGCCCTACACCGAACAAAAATTAGCTAAATCTGTAAAAGCAACCGCGCCATTGAATACGGTTTTGATCGATGTGACAGTTTCAGATCCCGATCCAAAGTTGGCAGCCGACATTGCCAATGCAATCGGTAATCAGTTCTCGGCTACTGCTTCGAATCTAGAATCATCCAGCGGAACCAGCACCGTAAAGGTTTCCATGGTTAAGAGCGCAACAATTCCTTTGAAACCTTCGTCACCGAAGAAGACCTTGAACCTTCTGCTTGGTTTAATACTCGGCTTTGGGCTAGGAATCGGTATTTCAATCTTGCGTCAGATCTTTGATAACACGGTGAAGAGCGATCTCGATCTAGGTGATCTGCCACTTCTGGCGGCGATCGGATTTGATGCCGATGCGATTAAGAAACCGTTGATAACGGACCTGGGAAGGTATGCGGTCAGAACCGAAGCCTTTAGGTCCCTGCGAACCAATATTCAGTTTATTAAAACTGATGAGCCAATTCAGATCATCACGATTTCATCGTCACTGCCCGGCGAAGGTAAGACGACGACCTCACTGAACTTGGCGATTTCGATGTCGCAATCGGGTTTGAAAGTTCTTTACATTGAAGGAGATTTGCGCCGCCCTCGCGCAGCCAAGTATTTGGGTTATGAAAAGTCAGGAGTCGGATTTAGCGATATTTTGGCTGGCCGTATTGGCGAAATTAACGCCCGCAACATCAATAAAATATTGATCAACTGGGGTAACGACGGTCTGAAATTCCTGCCAAGTGGAACTATTCCTCCGAACCCGTCCGAATTGCTCAATTCAGAGCATCTAGACTTATTCCTTAATTTTGCCCGCAATAATTATGATTTTGTCATCATCGATTCGCCTCCACTCTTACCTGTCACAGATGCCGCGATTTTGGCCAAGAAGAGCGATGGCGTTATCTTGGTCGCCTACGCCGGGGCAACGCGTGTTGGACAATTTAGAGGGTCGATAGAGTCACTAAATGCAGTAGGAGCCAGAATTCTTGGTGGAGTCCTTAACATGATTCCGACGAGTGCCCGTGATTACGATAATTATGGATACCGTTATGGATATTCCTACGGGTATGGGTATAGCCGTAAATATGGCAGGAAGTATGGCCAAGAATATGGGGACTCTGAGTTAGTTTCCCATGCGAAAGTGGAAGCTCAATTAGCTCCATATTCCCCATCGGCTGACGAATTGTTGAAGTTGGAAATCGAAAGTTACTTGGGAACCCTTGAAGCCGAGAGCGCTTCGAAGCCAAACCGACGCAAGAAGGTCGCGGCTAAGCCGGCAGCGAAGAAGAAGGCAGTTGCTAAAAAGGCTCCTGCTAAATCCAGGAAGAAAGCAGTAAAGAAGGGGAGTCCGACAACGAAGCGAACTCCTCGCAAGCCTTGATCCAACAATCGCGATAAGTCTGAAGCGTGGAGCGGCGCTACAGCAGCATGAGAGCTCGTGGAGAGGGCAACCATGAAAAAAGCGTCAACCGTTTCGTACTCAAAAGTCTTGACTAAATACCGCAACAACTTATTTCGTAGTGATTTTGTCATTATCTTTGTCGCCACCGCAGTCACATTTGGATTTCGTTTTCAAGGTTTTGGGCAACTTGCACACGTCTCTATAGACAATTTCATTTTGGTATTAGCGCTCCCACTCTTCTGGTTGGTGTCCCTGGCTATTAGTGGTACCTGGAGTTTTTCTAACGTTGAGAATCAAAAGAACGCTTTCCGTTCAATTTTACAGGCTAGCTGGCGGGCCACTTTGTTGATGGGCTTTTCTTCCTATTTGATTCACGATTTGATTTCTAGGCTCTGGGTCTTCGTCACATCAGGGGTGATCGTTCTTTCTTTGACGCTCAGCCGGATCACGGTTCAAATTCTCATTTCGAAGAAATCTGTAGCAAATATGCAAGAAACTATTTTGGTGATTGCGCAGGAATCACAGGAAGAGATTCAAGAATTGATTTTGCCTTGGGGCCATAGGCCGGGAATTCAAGTGAAGTATATTCGCGTGGCTCCGCTGGTAGGACTAGATAAAGAGAAATGGCTTAGCGATCTCGAAAGTTGTATAAAAGAAAATGCTGTGGATGCAATAATCATCTTGCCTTCGGCACAGGTTGGCGGAAAACTTCTGGCTCGACTCACTAAATATTATTATTTAGGCATATCAGCAATATTGCTATCTACGCCGATAGCATCTGAAATGGCTCTCTTTAAAACGATTCCGCATACAAATTGGGTACGCATAGATGAGCCTAATATTGTTAATTCGGGATACGCACAGAAGCGCGTTTTCGACTTACTCTTTTCGACAGCGGCAATTTTGGTCTTGTCACCAGTGTTATTGCTGATTGCTATTGGGGTAAAGATCTCTTCTCGAGGTCCAGTTCTTTATGCTGCTCCTCGCATTGGAAGCAACGGCGAGTATTTCAATTTTCCGAAATTCCGATCCATGATTAAGGGTGCTGATCGTATGCGGGCTTCAGTAATTGGTGCTCCGGATTCGGATATAGCCGATCGCTATCGCAATGATCCGAGAATTACCAAGTTCGGAAAATTCATTCGCCGTTGGTCGCTGGATGAGCTACCTCAACTATTTTGCGTATTGAAAGGGACGATGTCCGTTGTAGGCCCGCGGCCTATTCTGGAAGAGGAACTGGAGTTAGTTCATTCCAGGAGCCGTTACCGCAGCATGGCTACCCCCGGGCTTACCGGCTTATGGCAGATCAGTGGTCGGAAAGAAGTTACTTGGGAAGATCGCATGGCGATGGATACTGGCTACATTCAAAATTGGAGTTTTTCGCAAGATTTGTGGCTTATAGCTAAGACATTCGCCGCAATCTTTATTGGGCGAGGTTCTTACTGACCTTGTGGAAGTGCAGATAGAGCAGCGTTACTGCTGCGCCAGATCCATTGGCAATGATGTCGCGGACATCAGAGTTTCGCCCCGGAATATATATCTGAATTAATTCAATGGAAATAGTTGTCAACAATGTGACGATAAAAATGGATTGCAGAGTTAAGCGGGACCAGCATGTACGAAGCAGGAGTACTAAGGGAATAAACATCAGAAAATTGCCAACCCATTGAAGCGGGCCACCCAGGTACAGGATGTGATGTCCGACTGCAGGTAATCCGCCGTGACTACCGCTGATAATAGGTTTGGCTCCGGGGGTTACAAGATCGGGCCTGGGAGTAAAGACTCCAAAGCACAGGATAATCAAGTAAACAAAAAGTGAGGCTTTGTTTAACCCCCGCATTTGAGTTCATCTCCAAAACGAAGGCATCTCTGGTGCGAAGACATTCCCCTAGAGTAGTTGGCTTCCTGGCCGCAGCAAATACTATTTATTGGTAAACGCAAAAATCAAAGCTGCAACTCCGATGATCAGCCAAAGTATCTGCACTAGGCGTTTTTGCAGCAGCTGCTGACCCGATTTCAAATAGGTGAGAGCAACCAAAATGAGCCCGGGAAGGATAATCAGCAGACTATTAGTCACGACGTGTGAGTTGTGGCGCTGGTAATCCCAGTTAATGGCGCCCACGGCGATCATGGAATATGCCCACATGCGGTAGTTGTTCATCCAGTTAGCCTCTCTTACTTCCAAATAAATGCAAAGGGGGAAGACCCTGTGGCCTTCCCCCTTTACGACATCACATATTAGTGAGTGTCTGCCATGCCTTCGGCAGCTGACTTCATGCGAGCGATCTTCAGGATGGTGAGACCGAATACGCACTTTGCGAGTACATCCGCAATTGTGTATCCGATTTGACGACCGGTGAAGAGTCCCGCTGCTTGAGAAGCAGATGGGTGCTTAATCAAGATTGGAAGCAGGTAAGAGATTGGGTAGACGCCCCAGGTACCGACCAAGAGAAGACGCAGACGGCTAACCGTTGCTGCAACACCTTCTGGCTGGCGATCCAATGACTTGGTGAGCTCTACGAAGAGGACATAGAGGATGTAAAGGAATGGAAGCGTTGAAAGAACTCCAAAGAGCACCTTTGTTCCATTGCTGCTTGAAATCTCTCCAGGGTAACCCAGAATGATCATCGCTGCAGATGCAGGGACCAAACGAGTGATGAGTGACTTCGAAGCATCCTTTGCGAGAGCAAGTACTGCAATTACCTCAACGAGGAGAAGTGGAACGGTGAGGATCCAGTCGATATAGCGGTATGCCTCATTG
>CAIYQS010000123.1 GCA_903928395.1 uncultured Actinomycetes bacterium
ATGGTCTCGCGCGAGGAGGTGACTATTGCTTCTAAGGCTGGCCTATCTTTTAAAACAGGCGAACGCGCAATCAACAATTCGCGTGCATCACTTTTAGGCGATCTTGATGCATCACTAGAACGATTAGGTATTGAATACGTCGACTTGTGGCAGATCCACCAATGGGATCCTGTCACTCCACTGGAGGAGACGCTTTCGGCGTTGGATTTTGCGGTATCAAGCGGTCGAGCGCGATACGTTGGAGTTTCTAACTTTGCCGCTTGGCAGTTAGCACGGGCAGCGACAATTCAAAATCCATTTCTAGGCAAGGTATCCCTGACATCAATACAGTCGGAGTATTCGCTACTCAATCGCACGATTGAAAATGAGATCCTTCCCGCTAGCACAGAAGTGGGAGTCGGGGTTCTAGTTTGGTCTCCCCTCGGACGTGGAGTACTAACCGGAAAATATCGCTCGGGTATCCCTTCCGATTCTCGAGGTGCGAGTCCACATTTTTCAAGTTTCGTTTCCCCATATCTGGACCAACGTTCCCGATCAATCGTTGATGCTGTCAGTATCGCTGCTGAGGGATTGGGTTATTCTCCAACGGAGGTTGCGCTTTGCTGGGTGCGAGATCGCCCAGGTGTAGCGAGTGCGATAGTTGGTGCAAGGACCGGTGCGCAATTGCGTGGTGCACTTTCGGTAGAAGAAATTGAAATTCCACTTCAAGTGCGTGAGGCGCTAGACGAGGTGTCTTCTCCTAAATAGAATCAACAATTTTCGAAGAAATTGACCAACGCGCGTACACCGAATTTAAGCCCTTCGACAGGAACTCGCTCATCCACCCCGTGAAAGAGGGCGAAGAAATCTAACTCTGCCGGAAGACGTAACGGGCTAAAGCCGTATCCTACGATTCCAAGATCGCTGAGCGCTTTGTTATCAGTTCCGCCACTCATCAGATAAGGAACTGGAACTCCTTGGGGATCTTGCGACAAAATTGCCGCACTCATGGCTTCAACAAGTGGGCCAGAAAAATCTACTTCAAGCGCCTTGTCGCGAACTTGAACATGAATTGACGCATCATCACCAACTAGTTGACGAATTGTTTCCTCTAGTTCGTGCTCGAAACCTGGCAAAAATCGTCCATCTACAACCGCAGTGGCGGAGCCCGGAATTACATTGGCTTTATATCCAGCGTTGAGCATCGAAGGATTTGCAGTATTTTGGACGGTAGCTCCCATCATCCGGGCCGCTCCCCCAATGTGCTTCAATAAGGAAGAAGCGTTTGCGGGGTCATACGTTTCACCAGTGAGTTCAGCTATCTTTCCAAAGAATTTTGCCCCAGTTGCTGTTTCTCGTTGCGGCCAGACATGGGAACCAATTCTTGAAATAACACGAGATAATTTTGTGACTGCATTGTCATCGTTGATAAACGATCCATGACCAGCGGTTCCGTGTGCAGTGAGTTCAAGCCACTGGATCCCTTTTTCTGCAGTTTCAATAAAATACAGGCGATGTCCGCCCGTGATGGTGACCGAAAACCCGCCGACCTCGGAAATTGCTTCGGAGTATCCAACAAATATTTCCGGGCGATTTTCCACCATCCAATGCGAGCCGTAAGTGCTACCTGCTTCTTCATCGGCAAAAAAGATGAGAAGTATGTTTCGCGGAGGAACGTATCCAGTGCGCGCCCAAGAGCGAACAATTGATAGAAACATTGCATCGCCATCTTTCATGTCGACGGCTCCGCGACCCAGGATGTAGCCATCCTTGATCTCCCCGCAAAACGGATCAAAACTCCAGTCCGCAGCGTTCGCGGGAACCACATCGAGGTGACCGTGGACTACCAATCCCGGGCGGTTCGTGTCGCGACCTGCAATACGTGCAACGACGTTAAAACGTTTAGGACCGGATTCGATGAGTTCAGATTCAATTCCGACTTCAGCAAGTTTGGCTACAACATATTTGGCTACGGCCTCTTCATCACCCTTCCCCTCCCCATAGTTGACGCTCGGGATTTGAATGAGTTCACGGAGGATATTGATGCAATCTTCTTCAAGATCTGTCATTTGGTTAGCGCTCATAGTCGTGTCCATGAGGCCATTGTGCCTCAGCGGTGGCACCTTGACCAAGATTCTGTTGGTATCCTTACTCACTCAGTCGGTGCCATTTTAGGCGCATGGCTGCACCTGTCCGGGTGGCGGAATTGGCAGACGCGCTAGCTTGAGGTGTTAGTGCCCGCAAGGGCTTAGGGGTTCAAGTCCCCTCTCGGACACAAATATATGGAACTATCAGCATCGTGAAACTAAGCGATGCCTTAAAACTAATTCGCGAAATTCCTGATTTTCCTAAACAAGGGATTTTGTTCCA
>CAIYQS010000124.1 GCA_903928395.1 uncultured Actinomycetes bacterium
AATACTTCCGCCCACTTCTTCAGGATGGGTGAGTATCTCTAACCGATGCCGCGCCCTACGTTCTAATTCTCGTTCACTGAACATCTCTAATCCCTTCAATTAGGGGCTTAGAATGTCACCAATGTTTGTCAGTTTTACAAATCAACTCAGAAGCTATTTCAGGATTTTCACGAGCCATTCAAAAAGCTGGAGTAAAAATTCCAAAGGACTTCTCTATTATTTGTATCGATTCGAACCCTCTCGAAGCAGTTGCGCAAGAGCCTTCGTTAACAACAATCTCTCCACCAGCCGCTGATATTGGTGCCGCGGCTGTTACTGCACTGATTAAAAGCTTGGCTCATTTAGATATTGAAGATCCTCAAAAATTTTGGCGCGGAACTCTTGTGACTCGAGAGAGTTCGGGGCCTGCACCTAAGTAAAACCCTTAAGTTTGAGCTCAATTAATCTAATTTATGCATGAAAGAAACGCTAATGTCATTGACGGTCAACTCATCCTTTAAAGCGCGAAAAGCTTCGATATGGGGAGTCTTATCATGCACTGCATGCGACTCTCGGTCACTCCAAGCTTCTCTGAAGTAGAAGATATTGGGATCATCGCGATCAACATTGAGGATGTAATACAGACAACCAGGCTCGCCTTGAGTCGCTTTCTCCATCATCTTCAGCTGTGAAAGAAGTTCTTCACGCTTTCCTGGAGCTGCTTCAAAACGAACGACCATGTGAAACTCAGACATAAAATCCCTTTTCTCTTATTGGGTAAAGCTAGGAAATATCTACTGCTGGATCGCCGGCTGCCACAAGCAGATTCGTGAAGTAATCCGGGAATCCATCTTCTAGCTCAAGAGGTACTCGGCAGTGAGCGCCTTCTTGTGGTGGATAGTTGAGATATTTCCCTCGTAGATCACAAATTGTCTGTCCGCGACCTGGTCCATCTGTCGTATCAACTTCAGCATGTACTAATGGTGAGATGGTCGCTCGCACAAGATTTGCTGCAAGGCCTACTGCAACTGCATCATGCATAGTTGCGAGTGGCCTACCAAAGGAAGCATTCTCATTGAAAGCGGTATAGAACTCTGCAATCTGAGCCATGTATTTGGATATTCCGCCGCCTTTTCTCATGCGATCAAAGTGATCAGGAGTGAGGAGTGTCTTCATTGTTACATCAAGCCCAACCATCGTGATTGGCCACTGCGCCTTAAATACAAGATCTGCTGCTTCTGGATCGTGCCAAACATTTGCTTCTGCAACAGGAGTGACATTTCCAGGAGCGAGCGCAGTACCACCCATAATTGTTACGCCGCGAACTAACTTCGGAAGATTTGGTTCAAGCTGTAGTGCAAGTGCGATATTTGTGAGTGGCCCGACAGGTACTAACTCGATCTCCCCGGGACGTTTGCGACAAGCATCAACGATGAACTCTGCAGCAGTCATGGAAATTTGCTTTCCATATTTGCCCTTCATGCCACGGTTGCCTTGACCATCATCGCCGTGAACAAAATATGCGTAATCGACGTGCGATCCATTCAGTGGAGTCTCCGCGCCTCTTGCTACTGGAACATCCGGCTTGCCGCACATTGCCAAAATATTTAATGAGTTCTGCGTTGCAAGATCGAGATCAACATTGCCCCAGATGGTGCCGATGCCAACCAGCTCAATCTCGGGCGCAAGACAGGCGAAGATAATCGCCATGGTGTCATCAACACCTGTGTCGCAGTCGAGGATGATCGGGGTTTTAGATGGATGTGAAGTAGGCATTCCTGCAGCGTACAAGAATTAGGAGCGGAGACGAAGAGATTTGAACTCTTGAAGGGTTTTACCC
>CAIYQS010000125.1 GCA_903928395.1 uncultured Actinomycetes bacterium
ACCTATATATCGCACAGCCTAAAATGATTACACTCTTTTGGTGACTACACCACAATGGCAAGCGGATTTACGCAATGTGCTAGATGACTGGTCTATAAATCCAGGAACTAAGTATGTAGTCATCAGTCCAGATGTTGATGGCTTAACAAGTGCCGCCATTCTTAACAGTATTTATCCCCTAAAAATAATTGGGATTTATTCGACCACACATTTATTGCTACTTGATGACCACACTCCTGAAGATGCAAAGAATGCCCTCTGGCTCGATCATGACATAAGCCAAATTGGCGTACGCTGCGTTGGCCAGCATGTTGTGCATCATGAGCCTACCGATAATCTGCCTTTGAGGGAGCCTACAAGTTGGAATCCAAATGTATGGCAAAAACAATCATGGAATAAATCTTTCAGCGGTGTTAGTGGAAGAACCCTAGATAAATATCCATACGGGACCGCACATTTCCTTTGGGATTTAGACCACCGTAATATCGTCCCAACGCCGGTACAAACCGCAATCCTTGCCCATGCAGACGGCACATGGTTCGCTCTCGATTGTTACAAAGCGAATGGAATTCTTTGGAAAAACTTAATGTTCAGCAATAGTCAATGGATCGACAAACTTCTCAATTATCGCCAAGAAGTGACATCTCACGCATTACACGCTCAGCTCGCTGCAGATTTAGCCCTTCTTGGTTTTTCATCTCAAAGTCGGTCACCGAGAGCGAGGACGCTACCGACAAATCTGCAAGCACTAACAGGGCGTCAATCACTTGGAATAAGAATGACAACTAACTCAACTCGTTACCTTAACCAAATTACATTGGGGCTCCAACTAATTGGTGGACATATGAATAGCACTCCAGCCATTGGAACTAGAACGAATCCTATAATTTCAGGGCAAAGGCTAACCCAGTATCCAAATCGCATAACAAATTTTGATCAAGTAATGGTTGCCGAAACAATATTTAGCCACGCATTCACAGATTTACGAACATTGTCCTACACGGTGCAATTGCAACTTTAAAAGAGCACGTCGCCCATATTCCATAGGTATGGAACCTTTGTCGGGACGCCTACGAGATCCTCATTCAATGTAAGTTTAGATCGCTGCAAGATGTCCCTCTTTCTAAGTCCCGATACCACCTTGAAATCTTCATCCTGCCATGCCAATAACGCCGAAAAACGCGCCTCGAGTCTTGCCTGTAAATCTTCATCCTTTAAATGCCAAACATTATTTGCAACATCTCTTGTAAACACTTTGTGCGATACGGGAATTGTGTTTCTGGTCAGTTCAGATTCGGACATTGAACTTCGTCTGGCAAATGGTTTATCTCCAGAACGCCTCAGGATATTCCATTGAAGTGTTCTCGCCAACTTCAACGACTTAGTCTTGTAAGTTCGGATGGCACCATTGCCATAGAACTCCCAATTCGGATTTCTATTTTCTACATGACCCAAAGTACTTGAAATTAATAGTCCCTCGATAGAAATTCGAGAGTTCCAGTTGTTAGGCACATCAAAAACCGTTACCAGATAACGGCCTTCACTCACTAAAGAATTGGCCTTGCTAATTTGATTGAGAATCGATTCCCGAGGAATCTTTTCGGAATTCAATATCAAATTTAGGACTGAGGAGTGGGTCACGACCTTTTACCTGCCAAACCAGCTCCATGTCTCGTTTTCCCCTTAGATGGTCCTGCAACAAAATCCTTGGCATGCACCGGTCTTATTGTCAATTGCTTATCACGCACGGAACTAGGCTGACCTAACCGCTTCTTGGCGAGCTGAACGTACTTCTTTTCTATGTCGAAACCAAGCGAAGATCGCCCAAGATCGCTTGCGGCCTTTGTTGAAGCACCCGCACCATTAAAAGGATCCATCACCCATTCATTTTCAACCGTAAACATTCTGATCAGTCGATGCGGTAAATCCTCTGGATAAGGAGCGGGGTGGTTAACCGTCTTGGGTGGAACCGGAGCTAAATCCCAAACTGGCTCCAACCACTCTTTCGGTACATCAAGGTTTGGAAATCTTATTTCTCCGGGCTTTCGAACCAAAATGATGTGCTCAGTCATTATGTTTGGATGCCAATACGAAGGATAAGGGTGCTGGATTACCGAACCTGCCCTTTTGAC
>CAIYQS010000126.1 GCA_903928395.1 uncultured Actinomycetes bacterium
ACCGTGCTCGATTCCGTCTTTGATGTAGTGCCGAACCGCGTCAACTATTTCGTGCCTACCGCCATACCCAATAGCCACATTGACTACCGTGTTGGTTCTGCCTTTGCTCCGAGCTTCGACGTCATGCAACTTCTCTTGAAGCCACGGCGGCAAAAGTTCAAGTGCGCCAAGCGGCTTTATCTCCCACTTACCCAATTCATCGAGTCGATCAACTGCGGCAGCGATGATGTGAAGGAGGGAGTCGAGTTCTTCGGGATCGCGATTTAAATTATCGGTTGAGAGCAACCACAAAGTGATGATTGTGACGTTAGCTTCTTCGCACCAATTGAGAAGTTCGATGATTTTTGACGCACCAGCTCGGTGGCCTTCTTCTGGGTTGGCACCAAAATTAGATTTAGCCCATCTGCGGTTGCCATCCAAGATGACTCCTACATGGCGCGGAGTCTGCGTGAAATCGAGTTGCCGTAAAAGTCGACGTTCGTATATCGGATAAAGCATCGCCTTGACGGCGCGCTTTACAGGGTTAGTCATCGCTTTTTGAAATCACTCATCGCTTTGCGCTCTGCGATGAAGGAGGCCACGGGCAGTGTTCCGGCAAGAATAAATGCAATGGTCGCCGGGAAACTTTTGCGCGCTTTGAGCGAGTAATTGAATGCGGCAACAACATAAATCGGGTAAGTGAACCCGTGAACAATGGCAATCCAGGCCCACTTCACTTGGGCTCCAGAATAGTGATGAAGTATGTGATTTTCGGGCACTTCAATGAACCAAAGCAACAGGGACATGCATCCAGACCAGATCGCCATCACCCGATAACGCTGCAGCGCGCCTTCTAGACCTTTTTTCATGAACTCACCTTATCTGCGATTGCGTGCTGTTTTGCGTTACGCCTTGCTATATATGGAGCGGCCAGCACCAATAGCCCCATGAACCACCAAATAATCACGTAAGAAATATGTTGCCAATAAAATCCGGAAATCGACACAAGCAGAATCGGCGCTGGGACTCGATTGCCAGCAACGCTTTGACCAGATTGAGCAACCTCTTTTGTAGCAATCACATATCCATCAAAGAGGTTGTAACCATCCCCAGCCACCAGAGCCGGATCTAGTCGACCCAGCGTCGAGTCGGTTGTTAGACCGTGATCTTCTTGTTGACGCGGATACAAACGACCTTCGATGTTGAGAGTTTGAGTCGTGGCCTTCAACGATCCATCGTTAAATCCTCGCACCACCAAGATTGCCCGGTTATTTGAAATCAAAAAGAGACCGATCGCAAGGTCTCGGTAACCAACTCCAGTGACCGATTGCGTAGGGGCAACAAAATTCTGGACATAGTGCCCTTGCAAAGTAACGATGCGATTGACTGCCGCGGTATAAATATTCTTTCCAGCAGTGTCCACCGACGTAAGTGCAACTGGGGTTTGACTTGGGATCAATTTTCCTTGGCGCGAAGTCGCCTGCGCTCGGTGCCACTGCCAAATACCGAGTTCATAGAAAATCCCGGCGAAGAGAAACATTGCCAGACCAGTAGAAATTACTTTAAGGGTTTTACTCTTGTTCATTATCTGGCTTCGAAGCGCGCTTATAGCGACGATAAAAACTGACAACCAGAATGACGAATGCGATTGAAAGCGCAATCATCACGATCGAGCCCGCGAGGCCCGTGTTTACATCGGTGGAGTCAGACATGGGCTGATTATCCTACGGATTTCTAACCTATGCTTACCCGCATGACCGAGCCTGATGAGAATGGGCGAAACCAAAACGAGTACTTGCGCGAGCGCTACGGCAATTCTCAGAAAGCCAATCGCCCTTGGTTAATCCCAGCGATCATCATTTTTATTGTTGGTGGAGCTTGGCTCGTATGGTCAGCCAACCATTATTCGAAACCCGAAGTTTCAACGGATTTAATTAGCTTCTCCACTTCAAATCCAAAGCAAGTGACGCTCAAATACTTCGTCAATGTAAGAACTTCGACTCGATCACATCAATGTATTTTGATTGCCAGTGATTATCAGACCAACATCGTGGGGCAGGTCACTGACACAATTCCCTCCGGCGGGCATGGTTACACGCGAACCATCGTGATCCCTACGCGTGCGCCGGCGGTGTCTGCAACAATTGAACATTGTTCATAGCCGGCATTAAACTCGCCCTCTTATGACTAACCAGACCTGGCTCACCGAAGAAGCTGCGGCGCGGCTTCGTGCCGAGCTCGAAGACCTCGAAGGGCCCCGCTTCGCAGATATCGTCAAAAAGATTGAAGCGGCCAGAGCAGAGGGCGACCTTAAAGAGAACGGTGGCTACCACGCAGCCCGTGAGGAACAAGGCAAGATTGTTGGTCGAATTCGAGTTCTCAAGCACATGCTCGAAAACGCTCACATTGGTGTTCCGCCACAAAGTGAAACTGGTGTCGTTGGCCTAGGGATGATCGTGAAGATTGATATGGCCGGAGAAGAGATGACATTCTTATTGGGCTCCAGAGAAATCGCGAGCAGCGACATCGACGTTTACTCGGAAAAATCCCCACTTGGCGCTGCAATCCTCGGAGCCAAAATCGGCGAACAAGTTAATTACGAAACTCCAAGCAAGAAGATCTTCGTCGTCACGATTCTTGAGGCAACGCCTTACGCCTAACGACTATTAGCGCTCTTGTATCTCCGAACGCTCAGTGGAATGAAAATGGCCATGATCAAGACCATATAAACCAATGAAGTTTGAATTGGATGTTCACTCGGAAGTGAATGCGCCGTCACGCCAAAGGTATTGTGAAATCCAAAGAGTTGCCTTGCTGCAGCCACCATGGTCGAAACGGGATTCCACTCGGCAAAATATTGCAGCGCTTTAGGCATTGACGTGGTTGAGGCGAAGGCATTTGAGAGGAATGTAAGCGGAAAGATAAACAAGAACGAGACGTTTGCCACCACACGCGCATCCTTGGAGATGAGACCTGCAAATATTCCGGCCCATGAAAGGGAATACCCAAAGAAGAGCAACATCAAGAAACCTAGAAAGATGTGGAGGGCTCCAGATGTCGGCCTCCAGCCCACGATGAACCCAGTCAGCCCCATGACCAGAAGCACGACGACATTGGGGAGTCCATCGCCCAAGGTGCGCCCGAAAACAACTGCTGATCGGGCAATTGGAAGTGACCTGAAGCGATCGATCAAACCTTTCTCCATATCTTGCGCCAAACCTTGTGCCGTGGCAGCTAATGTGAAAGCCACGGTTTGCACGAAGATACCGGGCATCAAAAGTTGTACGTATCCACCTTTAATACCAACACCAAGCCCGCCAAAGACATATCTAAAGAGCAGAACGAACATCACCGGCTGAATCGTGGTAAAGATCAGGACTTCGGGAACTCTGGTCAGTTGTAAGAGTTGGCGCTTGGTGATGATCAGAGCATCATGGATTCCGTTCATGAACGTGCTCCTTTCTTTTTCTTGCCGGGTTCAGCGGGAACTTCTTCTTCCGCGATATGACCAGTCAGCGATAGGAATACGTCATCGAGCGAAGGGCGCTTAAGAGCCAAGTCCAGTGCGTGGATCCCTGCTTCATCGAAGGATCGAATTACCGCCACCAATGACTGAGTTCCATCCAACACAGGAACTGAAATCTTGCGAAGGCCAGAATCGACCGTTGCATGACCCTGAGTTACTCGTTCAATGATTTCCTTGGCCACGTCAATATTGGCTTCCGCAACCACGATTTCAATGCGCTCGCCCCCAACTTGATCCTTGAGGTGATCAGAAGTTCCGCGGGCAATGACCTTCCCGCGATCGACCACCACGATGTCATCGGCCAACTGATCGGCTTCTTCAAGATATTGAGTGGTTAAAAGTAGCGTCACGCCTTCACGAACTAGCCCCTCGATAACTCCCCACATTTCCATACGACCACGTGGATCAAGTCCGGTAGTTGGCTCATCCAGAAAGAGCACCTTAGGACGAATGATGAGTGAAGCCGCTAAATCTAGGCGGCGGCGCATTCCACCAGAAAAAGTTTTAATCGGGCGACGAGCCGCGTCGGTGAGTGAAAATTGCGCCAAGAGTTCGGTTGCCCGTTGCTTCGCTTGCTCCCCGCTCAGGTGGTACAACTGACCGAACATGACCAGGTTGTCCCAGCCCGTCAGGGTTTCATCGACGGCCGCATACTGGCCCGAGAGTCCAATGATTTGGCGAACCCCTTTGGGATTCTTGATGACATCGATCCCGCCGACCGTTGCGTGCCCAGAATCCGGCTCAAGCAGGGTTGAAAGGACCCGAACCAAGGTGGTTTTGCCAGCTCCGTTTGGTCCCAAGACGCTCAGAACCGTGCCTTCTTCCACGTCTAGACTCAAGTCATCCAGAGCGCGAACGGCTCCGTTTCTATACGTCTTCACCAAATTTTCTGCAACAACACTCTTCATTTGCTAAGCGTAGCGAGCGAAAGGCAAGGTGCAAGGCTAGAATTTGCTTGAAAGTTCAATAAATTCGACGCTCTAATACGTACTGATAAGGGAATACATGTCTGAAAAAACTAAAGAAAATGCGCCCATGACGCACAAGCAAATTTTAACGGTGATGTTTGGCTTGATGACCGGACTTCTCCTCGCAGCCCTCGACCAGTCAATTGTTTCGACTGCTCTTAAGACAATCACTGTTGATCTCGGTGGACTCAACCATTACACGTGGGTCGTCACCGCTTACTTGTTAACATCCACTGCTTCAACCCCGTTGTACGGAAAAATTTCTGACCTTTATGGTCGCCGCCAGGTTTTCCAATTCGCAATTGTTACCTTCTTAATAGGTTCCTTTGCGGCTGGTGCTGCGCACAACATGACCCAGTTGATCGCCTTCCGCGCACTTCAAGGTTTGGGCGCTGGCGGATTGATGTCATTGACCTTCGTCATCATCGGTGACGTTGTTTCACCGCGCGAACGCGGTCGCTACCAGGGTTACTTCGGTGCCGTGTGGGGATTGTCAACAGTTGCCGGACCGCTATTGGGTGGTTTCTTCTCTGACCACTCTAAGGTGCTTGGCATTACTGGTTGGCGCTGGATTTTTTACATCAACCTTCCACTTGGAATCATGGCACTCATCATCACCTCCGCAGTCCTTCACATTCCAAAGACTCGCCGCGACCACAAAATCGATTATTTTGGTGCATTCCTTTTAGTCGTTGCTGTATCGGCACTTCTGCTCGGTATTTCGGTTTACGCTCCTGAAAGCGGTTGGCTCACCGCCAAGACTTTGCTCTGGATCGGCGCTGGAATAGTGATTTTTGGGCTCTTTATCTTTAACCAAGCTAAAGCTGCCGAACCAATCCTGCCGTTGCGGTTGTTTAAGAATCACACTTTCAACATCACCTCACTTTTGGGCTTCCTCGTCGGAGCTGCGATGTTTGGTGCAATTGTTATGTTGCCGCTCTACTTCCAATTGGTAAAGCACAATTCTGCAACCCTGTCTGGTCTGAAGTTGCTTCCCCTGATGTTCGGAATTATTTCGACATCAATTACCTCTGGAAAGTGGATTTCAAAACACGGCAAATACAAGATCTTTCCAGTCATAGGAATGGTCTTTATGACGATCGCACTTTTGGGCTTAGTAACTCTGAGTGAAACTATGGCTTTTTGGAAGATTTCGATCTTTGAAATCTTGCTCGGTGCTGGACTTGGTCTTTCGATGCAGAACGTTGTTATCGCATTGCAGAACTCACTTGATGTCAGAGATATGGGTGTAGGTACCAGCCTCAACACTTTCTGGCGCTCAATTGGTGGAACGCTTGGCGTTGCAATCTTTGGATCAATCTATGCAAGTAAGTTGACCGGTTTCATGAGCAGCGGAATCAAAGCGTTAGGTGCTAAGAATCCGGGAGCTCTTGTCGGGGCAACCCCGCAAGCTCTTGCTCAACTTCGAAACAATCCTGGTGTGATGGCAAAGTTCACTCCACAATTGCAATCAACGGTTCTGCACAGCTACGTACAGGCGTTCCATATCGTCTTTATCTCTGCAGCGCCTGTAACCATGGTTGGTTTCTTGGTCGCCCTCTTCCTGAAGGCAACTCCGCTCAAGAGTGGAGCAGAACATGCAAAAGCTATGCAAGAAGCTGCCGGTGAAGCACTCGGCTAAAAGTTAGAACAATACAAAACCCCCGCGCATAAAACTGCGGGGGATTTGTTTTTGCAAGCTATAAGGTTTCTTAAAGAGATACAACGCAAGCACCGCCATGTTAAACAAACCGAGGATCACATAGAGAAAGCCGGCGAATGCCAGATTGCCGGATTTCTTGGCGATGCTAAGCCCCAACTGCGAAACATCACTTACCTCGCGGATCGCCCTGGTTAATGCTCTGCTGTCACTTATTGAAGAAAGCATTCCGCTTACGGAAAAAATACCGCCAGCGGCCACAAGGCCCACTGCAAATGCCTTGATGTCTAGCGGGGATTTGTAACTAAGTTTTCCAGTAGCCCCAAGCGCCAGAACGGCTGCTAGCAAGATAGTAGGAGCAAGTTGTGATGCGATTCTTTGCGACCGCTGCGCGTTCCAAATCGGGAGCAAGTCCTTTTCTCTGATCGCCAATGCCAACCCCTGCCTCTAGAGTATTTACGTTACTTTAGTGCTACCTTATTATGAACGAAGGGAAGTGGCTATGCACGCTTGGACCTGGTTCGCAATTGCGGGAACGTGCGCGGTTCTAGAAGTGCTCAACCTCAGTTTGGTCTTTGCTTCCTTCGCTATCGGTGCAGTAGTGGCAGGAATTTCCCGGATTGTGGGAGCCAATGCGCCGACGCAGTGGATAGTTCTTGCAGTCGCCACAGTATTAACGCTGCGACTCAAGCCAATACTTTCTAAATACATTTTTCGCAAGACCCCTCCCTCTGATACCGGAATTAACGCCCTGATTGGAAACAAGGCGGTCACGACTTCTGATGTCTCTGATTCCAGCGGAACAATTTCACTGAAGAACGAGACGTGGACTGCCAGGACAGATACGGGTGCAATCCCCGCTGGATCGGACGTCACCATCGTACGAATCGACGGCGCAGTAGCAATCGTTGTTCCCCGCATCGAATCCCAAATTAACTAGTTATTCATCAGCAATTAAATAAGGAGAAAAAATGGCGCTGCTCATCGCACTGGGAGTCATTGTCCTGCTAGCGATCCTAATTACCATGAGTTCTATTCGGATCATCCCCCAAGCCACTGCTGGGATTGTTGAGCGACTGGGCAAGTATCACAAAACCCTGGAGCCAGGTCTTAATTTGATCGTGCCCGGTATCGATCGAGTGCGCCCACTCGTTGACCTCCGTGAGAAAGTTGTTTCTTTCCCACCGCAGCCCGTCATCACAGAAGATAACTTGGTTGTTAGCATCGACACCGTAATTTATTTTCAAGTAACAAATCCCAAGTCAGCGACTTACGAAATTGAAAATTACATCCAAGGTATTGAGCAGCTAGTAGTAACAACGCTCCGTAACTCTGTCGGTGGTTTGGATCTAGAAAAAGCGCTCACTTCTCGTGATCACATCAACGCGATCTTGCGTGGCGTACTTGATGAAGCGACGAGCAAATGGGGAGTCCGCGTTAATCGCGTGGAAATCAAGGCGATTGAGCCACCTCCAAGTGTCCAGGAGTCAATGGAAAAGCAGATGCGCGCTGACCGCGATAAGCGTGCCGCTATTTTGACTGCTGAAGGAGAAAAGCAAAGTCAGATTCTTCGAGCTGAAGGAAATCGGCAAGCCGATATTTTGCGCGCCGAGGGTGAAGCTCAAGCCCGTGTGATCAATGCCGAAGGTGAAGCGACAGCTATCGCCAAGGTCTTTGATGCCATCCATGCAGCCAACCCTGATGAGAAAGTCTTGGCATACAAATACCTAGAGCAACTTCCCATCATCGCTAATGGATCCGCGAGCAAACTCTGGATTATTCCAGCCGAACTTTCGGGTGCCGCCGCTTCGATTATTAAGGCTTTTAGACCGCAATAATCTAAGCGCCGCCTCTAGCAAGCCATTCATTCCAAATATTCACTGCATCGCGCTGAGAAATACCGGCTAAGTCTGCTGGACTCATTCCGACTTTCGTCATTAAGTTTCTCGCTAGTTTTGCGTCAATGCCTTCATGCTCTGGAGTGGGAGTTGGCATCGGTCGGCGTGGCTTTAAACCTTTATCGACCGCAGCCCAAAATTGGTCTTCATCGATGCGCAATTGATCACGAAGTACTGCGCTAAATAATTCATGCGAATATATCTGATCACTGCCATGAGAAACTCTTGTATATAAACGATCCCCGGTCGGAGTTGTAAAAACATACCGATGGTGATCCCCTTTTTTCTTACGGGACTGCTTATCTTTATCTTCCCAACCTTCGACCTCAACGAATCGTTTGAGTTCCTTATAAGTGGGTAACCTCATTCCTCATTGCCAAAGAGAAGATGGTGAAGTTCCTCGTTCTCACTGAGGCGCACCAACGCTGGGATGGCCCAACCCTTTTGGTGATTTGGATAATCTTTCAGATCTTCCATCCAAGTCTGGGCATAATCTTGTAGCGCTTCGATCAATGCGTTTTCTGCATCGGACAAGGAATTGCCCTGGGAACTGACCGGCAAATTTTCCAACCAAATGCTTACTTGGCCTTCCTTGGAAAAAAGAACTTTAGGATCGAACGTGCATTGCGATCGAAGAAGACTTTTTAGGTCATCCTTACGAATCACCGTGACCGGAGCTTCATTTTCCCGAGTGATATCAACGGGGAGGTGCCGACTGACGGTGTCATATATGTCGGCAATAGCGGCACGCGCATCAGTAATCTTTGTATACGTGAGGGTCTGGGTCATAGGCCAAAGAGTACCAAGCGTACAATCTGTACGCAACGTACTCTCTGGCTTTCTGGATTAAGCCAACTTGATTTAAAGCTAAGGAATGATGACCGCACGACCCCGCACAGTCCCTGCGACCAAGTCGACGTAGGCTTCTGCGGAATCCGCTAGCGAATACCTGGTGTGCTCGGCGCGGATTAGCCCACGGCTGGCTAGGTTGAGGACTTCGACTAGTTCAGGCTTGCTTCCCCAGTACGTAGTCTGCAAACTGACTTCATATCCCTGCGAGAAGAACGAAAATGGCACTGCGCCACCGGCAATTCCGACCAAAGTTATGTCACCTAATGTTCTGGCAGCTTCCTGCGCCATCTTGAGCGTTGCTTCTGCCCCAACAAAATCAAGAACAACGTCGGCACCAAGCCCGTGAGTTAACTCTTTGATGGTTGCGGCAGTCTTCTCGTTGGACTCCAACGTGTCATCTGCGCCGACTTCCAGCGCTAAAGCTAGCGCCATCGGTTTAACATCAACTGCAATTACTCGGGCAGCTGTAGTTGCCTTAATGATCTGAATCGCCATGTGCCCCAGTCCGCCTACTCCGATGACGACGACAGTGGATTCGGGTCCCATCTTTGCCAAAGACCGACGAACCGCGTGATACGGAGTCAACCCAGCGTCAGTCAATGGAGCTGCAACCGATGGATCAAGATTATGTGGCAACGGAATCAAGAATCTTTCTGACGGAACCAGCATGTAATCCGCGATACCACCATCAAGTCCTAGACCCCCGCCACCTCCAGGTATTGGCGCTGCCGCAGGATTTTCACAGAGTGTTTCAATTCCTAACTGGCAACGCGAGCATTTTCCGCAACCCCATGGTCCGTAGACGGCTACAGCATCGCCTTCCTTAACACCCGTAACCCCAACCCCCACTGATTCGACCCAGCCCGCATTTTCGTGGCCAAGAGTGAAAGGAGGACTCCACGGAAGGAGACCTGCTTCAAAATCATGCATCAAATGTAAATCTGAGTGGCATGCACCAGCGCCGCCAATTTTAATTACAACCTGACCAGGACCTGGAGTTGGTTTAGGAACTTCGACGAGTTCTGGCTCTGATTTCCAATTCATTAAACGTAATGCGCGCATTTTAAAATCCTTAGTGAGAGACGTCACTCGTCCTCTAAATTCATTATCTACCTTCCATAACAAGTGCGCACCGGCAAAGTTGAGTGGCCCCACTCTTTAGAAAAAAATACAGAGGTATACATTAGATACATGCTAATCCTCAACCCAAACCCTTGTTTTTCAAGGACTTTGAAGCTTGCACACTTTGAGCGAGGTGCCGTTATGCGCGCGCCGTCAGCGGAAGTTCGCGCCGGCGGAAAAGGAATTGATGCAGCAAGAGTTGGTAAAAGTCTTCAGCGACGCTCTCCACTCCTAATATTTATCGGCGATGTCGATGGCGATCAGTACTCACAGCTTTTAATAGATGAAGGAGTTGACTTCAAGAGCTCCAGATATAAAGGAGCTATTCGAGTAGCAACTATGTATCATGAAATTGGTTCCGGTGTAACAACGATCGTCAACGAAGAGGGACCGTCGATTGTTCAATCAGAGTGGGACGGTTATCTTGCAGAAATTCAACGCGAAATTAATCCCGGAGAAATTGTCGCAAGCATGGGCAGCTTCCCACATGGAGTAACTGAAGAGAATCTCGCAGAACTTATTGAATTGGTTCACAAAAATAATTCACTCATCTTCTTTGATACCGCACCACACTTTTTATTGTGGGCTCTTAATCATGGGGCCGATATCGTTTCGCCTAATTTGGATGAGGCAGAAGCAGTAATCAAAGGTGATGCCGAAGACCTCTTTAGAGGTGAATCCACCAATGCTCGCTCGCGAGCCGAATCTGCGGCGCTGGCCTTGTGCGCTATGGGAGCCAAAGTTGCAATTGTTCACGCTGGAGCGACTGGTTGCGCTCTTGCCTACGCAGGAAAAACAATTTTTGTACCTCAAATCCAGGTACAGGTTAAAAGCACCGTTGGGGCTGGTGACTCCCTTGCCGCGGGATTTATCCTCAAGAGTGAAGAGCAGGGATTTGTTACCGATCTTGATTCGATGGATTGGAAGTTGTCGCTCCAATATGGCTCCGCCACAGCTGCCGCCGCATGCGAAATGGGTCGTTCCGGTGATGTGGATCCAAGCAGAGTTGAACAACTATTTACAGAATTAATGAACCTAGGCTGACCCGAAAGCGAATAGAAAGTAGGGGCAAAAAATGAATATCGAACAGTACGAACGAATCAGGACTGGCCAAGGCTTCGTTGCTGCGCTGGACCAAAGCGGAGGAAGCACGCCTAAAGCCTTAAGCCTCTATGGTTTAGATAGTTCCCAATACAGCGACGAAGCCCAAATGTTTGCGCTAATACACCAAATGCGAACTCGCATCATGACTAGCCCAGTTTTTAATAGCAAGAGAATTTTGGCAGCCATCCTTTTTGAAATGACCATGGAAAAAACTGTAGATGGGATTCCCGCTGCAGAATACTTGTGGCACCGTAAAGGAATAGTTCCATTCCTCAAAGTTGATAATGGACTTCTCCCGCTAGCAAGTGGGGTGCAACTTATGAAGCCGATTCCGGAATTGAGTTCCCGACTTGATAAAGCAAATACTTTCGGGATTTTTGGAACCAAAGAGCGATCTGTCATCAGGGAATCAAACGCGACAGGAATCAGCGCATGCGTGGATCAACAATTCGAAGTCGCTGAGCAAGTGCTAGAAGCAGATCTGATCCCAATTATCGAACCAGAAGTAGACATCAATAGTTCCGAGAAAGAATGGATCGAACATATTTTAAAGCGCACACTCATCGAAGCACTCAACTCTTTGGATGAATCGCAGAATGTCATGCTCAAATTAACACTCCCTAGCCACCCTAATTTCTATAGTGATCTGGTTCATCATCCTCGTGTTTTACGCGTTGTGGCGCTGTCGGGCGGCTATCCCCGCGTACTGGCTGATGAACTGTTGTCCAAGAATGATGGGCTCATCGCCAGCTTTTCACGAGCGCTCACCGAAGGGTTAACTGCGCAACAGAGCGAAACCGAATTTGATGAAAC
>CAIYQS010000127.1 GCA_903928395.1 uncultured Actinomycetes bacterium
AATTTTCGTCGATCCATTATCTATTCAAACAACTGTCGGAAATCCAAAGGTTAAGGCGATTATCGCTCAACTCTATTTTGCAGATGGTCAAAACTTCGCGGGATATCATCTAACGGGACCCTTCTACCACTGGGTGGTAATTGATGGGTTCACTCCCACTGGTCCGCTAGCGATGACGTGGGGAATGACCGTGCAAATGACATGGCAACAATGGAATGTGGAAGTGTTGGCGGCCTGGCGAATTGCCGTCAGAAGTTAATGGAGGTCGGAACGGGATTTGAACCCGTGTAGCAGGATTTGCAGTCCTGAGCCTCGCCTCTCGGCCATCCGACCATATTTTCCGATTTACTTGCCGGAATCTTATTAAAAGTAGCACTAGAGCGGACGACCGGGTTCGAACCGGCGACCTGAACCTTGGCAAGGTTCCGCGCTACCAACTGCGCTACGTCCGCATTTTCAGCGCCAAGGTAACCGAGGCGATGAAGCGCTAAATCTAGCCTATGGCCGCAGGAAGTGGCAAAGAGAGCCGGGGGATACCCTTCTGCGCATGGATGAATCGACGCCGTTCTTCTGGATGAATGGGATTCTGGCAACCGATTTAGTCGAGGTAACTGACGATATTAATCGGCTTGAAAACGGTGGCTTTTGGGCGGTGTCAATCTCATTTGAGGGTGAACCTATTTTCGCACATTTTGCGAAAGTACAAAGGGAGCAAGCATTTCCTAAAACTTCTCCTTGGAAAACTCTCGAGACCACTTGGCACAGTTCGTTAGAGCAGGAAGCCTTCTATCGCTATGTGGATGAAATTCGTTCGCAAATTTCACAAGGTGTGGTTTATCAAGCAAATGCGTGTCGAGTACTGACGACAAAAGTGGCGCAAGAGATGTCATTGGATGCACTCTTTGAGCAGTTGCTTCTTCACAATTATGCACCGCATGCATCGTTTCTCCGAATCCCCGATATAGAAATCGCTTCCGCCTCGCCCGAACTCTTTCTGGAGCGCAGTTGGACTTTCGTGAAAACGAGTCCGATCAAGGGAACTAAAGATCCTCAAGACAAATCGGAGTTTGGCTTAAAAGATCAGAGTGAAAATATAATGATCGTGGATCTTATGCGTAATGATCTTGGACGAATTTGCGAAACAGGATCTGTTACCGTTACCGATTTTTTGCGTTCAGAAGATCATCCTGGTGTCCGCCATTTAGTCTCTGACATCAGCGGCAAGCTTCGAGCAGATGTAGGTTGGGATGAAATTTTCTTAGCGCTACTTCCGCCAGGTTCGGTTAGCGGAACTCCGAAAAGTTCGGCTCTTAAAGTAATTCGTCAAAATGAGCCATCCTCCAGAGATATTTATTGCGGCGTACTGGGTTGGGTGGAAGGAGAACATTGTTCACTTAGCGTTGCAATTAGAACTTTCTGGAAGCGTGAACAGAGACTTTCATTCGGTACCGGCGGTGGGATTACATGGCCAAGTGAGCCACACGCTGAATGGCGTGAGACGCAGCTAAAAGCTAATCGACTTATTGGAATCGCGGGTGGTTCTGACTCTGAGGGTTGGCAATTTGGCACGGGAATTTTTGAAACCATCTTGCTTAAAGAAGGCGAACCTTTGCTATTTTCAAAGCATATGGAGCGCGCTGAAAGGTCAGGGCGTGAGCTATCAATCGAAATTCCAAGCCGGGTTTCTATTCTCGA
>CAIYQS010000128.1 GCA_903928395.1 uncultured Actinomycetes bacterium
GCTATGTCGGAAGCGCGAGAAATAGATATTGAAGAAATTGCGCTACGCGAAGGTGGCATCGATCTATTTTTAATTGGCCCAGATGATCCTGACGCGATGCTGCGCCATTCGCATGCTGCGCGCCGACTCGGAATTCCAATGGCTGCAGACCCTTCACAACAACTTGCTCGCATGGATGGCGAAGCAGTCAAGCAGTTGGTTGTTGGCGCTAAGTACCTGTTTCTCAATGAGTATGAACTCGCGTTAATGCTCCAAAAAACCGGATGGTCGGATGCAGAGCTCT
This sequence comes from uncultured Actinomycetes bacterium, assembly GCA_903928395.1. Lineage (GTDB taxonomy): Bacteria > Actinomycetota > Actinomycetes > Nanopelagicales > Nanopelagicaceae > PALSA-747. The sequence continues at coordinate 284 of CAIYQS010000128.1, forward strand.
TTGATCAAGTCCAAATTCGAGTCGTCACGCTCGGCGCAAAAGGTGCTCGGGTTGAAGAACACGGCAAACCCACGATCACAGTTCCTGCTCCTCCTGAAAACGCGAAAGTAGATCCAACCGGAATCGGAGATTCATTTAGATCCGGTTTTCTGGCCGGGTTATCATGGGGATTGGATCATGAACGTTGTGCTCAGATCGGTTCACTCGTTGCAACGTTCTGTCTAGAAACCAAAGGAACTCAGGAATATCTCTTTGATCGTGAACAGTTTATGGAACGTTTTGAAGCCGCATATGGTGCTGCGGCTGCGCAGGACGTGGCACATCACATTGATCCCAGAATGGGTCTTTAACTCTATTTTCTCTTTACAAGATATTTTGAAGTGCCTAATTTTTGAAAAGAATTTCCAGTCATCCGACTCCAAGCAACAAGATCCGGTTCCGTGGCGGGATCATCGCTTAACAAAAGTACTTCCTCATTTTCTTTGATCGCTGCCGCCAATTTGATTATCGGTAATGGACATCGCATACCTAGGCAGTTGAGTTCCAATTAACTCCTCAATTCAAAAACAACTTCTTTGAGGGTATGCAAAAATTGATCGACATCTTCCTCAGCCACTTGCGGGTGGAGTGTTAACCGAATATTGCCGTGCGTGAGTAATCCCATCGCGGCCAGAACGTGGCTTGGTTCCATATTTGATGAGCTGCATGCCGAACCTGAATCAACCGAAAAGCCCCTCCGATCTAGTTCAGAGGTGAGCATTTGAGCATCAACGTAGAGGCAGGAGAATGAGAGGAGATGGGGAAGGGTGGTGTCCAAGGTTCCAGCAATATCGACGGCCGAAATTTCAGTTGCCAAGAAATTTCGAATTTTGGCACTCATGGCGGACAACGCGAACTGGCGTTCTTGGTAATCACGGTGGAATGCTTCAAGTGCAATCGCACTGGCCATGGCTAGGGGAAGTGAGTGGTTGGAGCTCGAAATTGCAGAATCAATGTGGGGGAGCGGATTTCGCCAGAGGGATCGGTCGGAGACAGCAAAAATTCCCAGCCCTGCTGGTCCTTGCCACGCCTGCGAATTCCAGAGCGCAGTACCCCAGCGTTCCGGAAGCGCCAGAAGCGAACCGGACGCCGTGGCATCAACAAAAATTTTTCCAGCGAAATTATCCGGTTTTGGAGTCACTATGCCGGTTTCACCATTAGCGCTCTGCCAAGCTAGAACGTCGGCCTGCGTGCCATCTGGATAGTCCAGCGAACCGTCCAGCGAAACTTGAATCTGATCTGCGATCGTATTTTGGACGATGGCATAGACCTCAGAACGGTCCACGGCCGAGTAGTAAAGGGTTGAATCTGGTTGAAGGAGACCAGAAATTCCGAGGTGAAACCCAATCGCGGGATCTGCCAGAAATTCAACCTGATTCATCCGCAACCCCAAGTGGCTGGCAAATACTTCCTTGGCTTCATTCTGCAAAATCGCAGCCTTCCGAGAATCCACCGTGGACTTTGTGGGATCGGCCCACCCGCGATCGAAGGCATCGGTAAGGAAGGCGCTGGCAGCGGGGTGGAGCGGAGATTCGCTAACAAAGGATGCTGTGACTGAACCCACCCTAAGAACGGTACCCGCCTTGGACGCGCTTAGCGAGTGAGGTGGTTATCCTTCTCCCATGCGTCGTAACCGCCGAATTCTCGGACTTTTAGCCATTTCGGCCAGCACTCTGCTGCTTACCTCATGCTCCAATAAGAACATTTCTGGGCTCGGGTTTCCTAAAGGAGCCTCCAGTGTTAACGACACGACGGGCTCACTCTGGTACTGGGCGTGGATGGCTGCAGCGGTCGTTGGCATTGCCACTTTTGTTCTACTTATGTGGCCGGTCTTTTTTCATCGCAAAAAAGGTGAAGAATTTCCAAAGCAGACTCGATACAACATTCCAATTGAAATTGCATACACCCTGATTCCCTTCATCATTGTTGCAGTTCTCTTCGGGTATACCGCTCGTGACGAATCGCGCATTACTAAACTAGATTCATCAACAACGGCTCCGCACAATATCCATGTAAATGCGATGCAATGGTCATGGCAATTCACCTATGACGATGCGGCTACAGCTCCGACGGTAACTGGAACGCCTGAACAACGCCCAGTTCTAGTATTGCCTCAGGGCGAGAAAGTTCTCTTCACAATTACATCGAGCGATGTTGATCACGGATTTTGGATTCCTGCATTTATGATTCAAATGCAAGCGTTGCCGCATGTATCAAATCACTTGGAGTTCGCTGCAGAGAAGTTAGGGAGTTATCCTGGACGTTGCAACATTCTTTGCGGCCGCAATCACTCTGAAATGCTCTTTACTGTCAAGGTCGTTACTCCTGCGCAATACACCGCTTACATCAACTCCCTTAAGGTGGCATAACGATGACAACATTTGCGGACCCGGCCGTAACGCCCAGTTCAACGTATGGTGTGGTGGCACCGAAAGGTCAATCAAAAGGGCGACTTTTCGTAAAGTGGATTACATCTACTGACCACAAGACAATCGGTTATTTGTACTTGATCACCTCGTTCGTCTGGTTCATTATCGCCGGAATCTTGGCTTTGGTTTTGCGTTCAGAGTTAGCTCGCCCAGGCTTACAATTTTTGAGTAACGAGCAGTACAACCAAATTTTCACCATGCATGGAACCGTCATGCTCCTGCTTTTCGCAACACCGCTTTTTGTTGGTTTTGCTAATGTCATCATGCCACTGCAAATTGGCGCTGCCGACGTAGCTTTCCCACGTTTAAACATGCTTTCATATTGGTTGTACCTTTTCGGTGGGCTGATGGCATTCGGTGGCTTCTTGAGCCCTGGTGGCGCAGCATCATTTGGATGGACCGCTTATGCGCCGCTTGCTAACTCGCAGTACTCGCCAGGCATCGGTGGTGACCTTTGGGTTATCGGTCTTGCGCTCGGTGGTCTTGGAACAATCATGGGTGGCGTTAACTTCGTAACAACTATTTTTACTATGCGCGCACCAGGGATGACGATGTTCCGGATGTCGATCTTTACATGGAATATCTTGTTGACTTCTATCTTGGTTCTGCTTGCATTCCCACCACTTGCTGCTGCGCTTTTTGGACTTGAAAGCGACAGACTCTTTGGTTCGCACATATTTGACTCCGCAAATGGCGGAGCTATGTTGTGGCAACACCTTTTCTGGTTCTTCGGACACCCAGAGGTTTATATTCTGGCACTGCCATTCTTTGGTATTGCTTCAGAGATCTTGCCGGTATTTAGTCGCAAACCAATCTTTGGTTACAAAGGTTTGATCATGGCGACCATCGGAATTGCCGCACTTTCAGTTTCGGTGTGGGCTCACCATATGTACGCCAGCGGTCAAGTTCTCTTACCTTTCTTCTCCTTCATGACATTTTTAATCGGAGTTCCAACCGGAGTTAAATTCTTTAACTGGATTGGAACAATGTGGGGAGGAGCGCTTACCTTTGAAACCCCAATGCTCTTCATCATGGGCTTCTTGGTTACCTTCCTGTTTGGAGGGTTGACCGGGATTATCTTGGCAAGCCCACCGATGGACTTTGCGGTTTCTGCCTCGTATTTCGTGGTAGCTCACTTCCATTACGTTCTCTTTGGAACTGTGGTCTTTGCAATGTTCGGCGGCTTCTACTTCTGGTGGCCAAAGATGACTGGTCATATGCTCAATGAGCGCCTGGGCAAGATCCACTTCTGGACTTTGTTCTTCGGTTTTCACCTGACCTTCTTGGTTCAACATTGGCTTGGAATTAAGGGAATGCCACGACGCTACGCGGATTACTTAGCTACCGATGGCTTCACCACTCTCAACACGATCTCAACGATCGGTTCATTCCTCTTGGCGCTATCAATGTTGCCATTTATGATCAACATTTGGATCAGTCGTAAGTCACCGAAAGTAACCGTAGACGACCCTTGGGGATATGGTGCTTCATTAGAGTGGGCTACATCTTGCCCACCTCCGCGCCACAATTTCACGTCTATCCCACGGATTCGTTCGGAGCGCCCAGCGTTCGATTTACATTATCCCCATATGGCGCACACGGATGGCGGTCATTAAATGAAGGCTGGATACAAACTATTTTACTTTCTGGCGGTTTTCTACGCCGTTGTAGATGTCGTGTATTGGCAGGTCGGTGGCGAACCACTAGGAGTAACTGCCATAGGGTTGAGTGGCGGGTTAGCGCTCACTATTGGTTTCTATTTTTGGACCAACGACAAACGACTTGGGCAGCAACCTTCCGATAACGACGAGGGCGAGATTGCCGATCTAGCCGGTGAACTTGGATTCTTCTCGCCACACTCATGGTGGCCACTGCCGCTGGCTCTATCCGCCTGCACGGCCGGATTAGGTCTGGTTATAGGTTGGTGGCTCACGGTGATTGGTATTGGAGCTTTGGTCGTCAGCATCATCGGTTTCACGACCGAATATGAGAAGCCTGGTTTATCAACTCACTAGTTGATACTTAAGGAAGAGAGTTCCTTAAGAGAATCACCTTCCACGCGCATGACGGTCCATTCCTGCATGAACTTGGCGCCAAGTCCTTCATAAAAGGTGATGGCGTTCTGGTTCCAGTCCAAGACCCACCATTGGAGTCGGTGGTATCCACGCCTTACGCAGATACCCGCCAGGTGCTTTAACATCGCTTTACCGTAGCCATTGCCGCGAGCGGCCGGGCGTATGAATAGATCCTCGAGGTAGATGCCGTGCGTCCCAGTCCAGGTGGAGTAGTTAAGGAACCAGATGGCAAAGCCCTGCACCGTCCCTGAGTCATCTTCTACAAAGTCGCAGAAAACAGCTGGATGAGGTGCGAAGAACGCTTTCTCGATATCAGAAAGCGAAGCTTGTGCGCTCTCTGGGGCCTTCTCAAATACTGCAAGCTCGTAAACCAACTCTTGAATTAGAGATGCTTCGTGGGGAAGTGCGCTCCGAATCTTCAATGAATCTTCATTCGCAGTTAGTGGTGACCGTCCCCAAGCTCTTTAAGATCTGTCAGTGTCGGGGCTGGAACTTGGACGGCATTCGCGCGATTGAAGCGAGCACGTATTTTACCTTTGAGCCCAACAATCGCTGATGCAGGGAGTGGACCAGGAAGGGCACCGGGTTGCTGGTGCTGAGTAAGCGTCCATTTCTTAGCATCCGAAATAGGTTCATGAACTTCTAGCATCTCACCGTTTGGCATCATCACTAGGCGTCCAGTTTCACGACCATGAAGGACTAGATCTCGATCCGCGCGTTGCAGGGAGAGACAGATGCGCTTCGTAATCACGAATGAGATCGGCGGAAGTACAAAGAGACTTATTCGGGTAAACCACATGATCCCATTAATAGTCAGGTGGAAATGGGTAGCAATGATGTCGTTTCCACCATTAGCGAGCGTGATCAGGATAAATGTTATGGACATAACGCCTAGAGCCGTGCGGTTAGGAGCATTGCGTGGACGATCTAGGAGATGGTGTTCGCGCTTATCTCCCGTCATCCAGGATTCAATGAATGGGTAGAGCGCCATTCCAGTGAAGAGAATTCCAGGAAGAATCAATCCAGGTATCAAAATATTCCAAGAGATCGTGTGGCCAAAGGCATGAGTCTCTAGAGGGGGAGCAGCGCGGACTAATCCATCTAACCAACCCATGTACCAGTCAGGTTGAGAACCCGCAGAGATCTGTCCTGGAGTGTACGGACCGTAGAGCCAGATTGGGTTAATTGAAGCTACGGCACCGAGGAACGCAGTAACACCAAAGACAACAAAGAAGAATCCGCCAGCCTTTGCCATATACACCGGCATTAATGGATAACCAACAACATTCTTTTCAGTACGTCCTGGACCTGGATACTGAGTGTGCTTCTGGTACCAGACGAGCATTAGGTGAATTGTGATGAGTGCCAAGAAAAGGCCTGGCAATAACAGAACGTGAACGATAAAGATTCTTGGGATAAATGCAGTACCCGGGAAAGGTCCACCAAAGGCAAAGAAGGCCAGGTAGGAACCGACAACAGGGATCGCTTGCAAAATTGCTTCGGCAATACGGATACCAGTACCAGAGAGCAGGTCATCCGGGAGTGAGTACCCCAAGAAACCTTCAACAATTCCGAAAGTAAGTAAGCCAACTCCGATTAACCAGTTGAATTCACGAGGTTTGCGGTAGGCGCCGGTGAAGAAAACTCGGAAAAGGTGAGCA
>CAIYQS010000129.1 GCA_903928395.1 uncultured Actinomycetes bacterium
CAAAGAGTGGGGTGAGAGCAGAGCCGGTCAGTGAGGTAGCAGAGGTAGTAGCGCTGCCACTGCTAAAGCCAGTGCGGGTGGTGGTAACAGTTGCAGTCGATGATGTTCCAGCGCCAACTCCGGTGACTGTGACTAGACCAGAGCCATCGATGCCAAAGGTTCCAACACTCGCGCTGCCAGCAAAGGTGGAGTCAGGGTTGGAGGCAAAGTTAGTGATCTGGGCGGTGAAACCATCTGCGGTAGGAATTGGAGCTCCAAAGGTTGGGGTGAGGGCGCTTCCAGTGATAGAGGAGGCGGAAACTGGAGCGCTTCCGGAACTATACCCAGTAAGGTTGGTGATAATTGTCGCAGTGGATAAGGTTCCAGATGCAACCCCGGTGACGGTTACAAGGCCAGTGTTGCTAATAGCAACGCTTCCTGATGCGGTCGCAGTACCTGAATAACTGAAGTTGGAATCGAAATTAGATATCTGCGCCGTGAAGCCATCTGCGGTGGACGTAGCTGCGCCGAAGATTGGGTTAAGAGCCGGTCCCATTGGGATGACCCCAACTGAAGCATCAGACGCAGTTGAATTTCCACCAGCGTTGTGAGCGGTTATTTTAAAAAAGTAATTAATTCCATTCGTCAACCCTAATGCAATACAAGTTAACGCAACTATCCCAGTGCAAGAAGCGGAAGCAGCAGAAAATACTCCACTTGATGCTGTTGACTCGGTTACAGAATATGAATCTATCGCAGCACCATTATCGCTTGGGGCTATCCACGTGACGGTTGCTTCAGCATTTCCTCCAGACACCGAAGGGCTCGCAGGAGTTGACGGAATCGACGGAAGTGAAATGGCACTGCTGGCAAAAAGAATTGGATCAACGATTACCCCATTAGCACTGCCATCTTCGTCTCCCGGCCCCCCATCAACTATCGTTAGAGAAACATTCTGACCTGAAATCATCGCCTGTGAAGTGACGTCAACTAGCACTCCGTTAATAAGTTTATAAACATAGGAAGGGGCAATTGAGCCAGGAACCACGAAATGAACAGTCTCAGATCCCTCGATGGGTACCGAGCCGACGCTGTAGGTGAAAAATCCAGTTAAGTTTCCAATTGTGGAACTTATGACAAAACTCGTTGAAATAGAACTGACTTGGCTCAAGGATGTTGAACTTGGACTTGAAATCAAAATGCTTCCAGAAGCAAGACCGGTCGATGTAATGAAACCCAAATTTTGATAAACAATAATTGGACTACTGCTTTGAGATGTGTCGATATTTGACAATGTATTTCGAAAGAGAGTCCCTGAAGGATTGTAATCAGCATATATCTTGTCTATGGTCCCGGGAAATACTGTAAAGGTGGCGTTCCCATTTGATCCTGTAGTTAACTGTCCAAGTCGTTGTTGCCCACTAAAGACTGGGCCGCCTGGCCATAGAGTGATGCCTGAAACCGTACCGCCATAAGCTCCATATAAAAGGGCTCCAGAGATAGGACTTCCTGTTGTATCCGTAACCGTGACACTGATGGTATTAGCTTGAGGCAGAGTTATCTCAAGATCAGTACTGGCATCAATCTCTGTCGTTTGTTGCAATAAGAACCAATTAGGTAAACCACTCTGCGTGCCAGAACAATTGCCATATGTCGTATCTATGCTAATTGTTAGAAGTCCCGGCGGTGCACTAGCAGAGAAGAAGCCAGTGGAATCGGTCTTAGCTGTTGAGCCACCATAAGAATTGCTTACGTCTATGCAAAGTCCAACGACAGGAGTTCCAACAGCATTAAAGATATGGCCTGAAACGGTAATATTAGATGTTTGATGTAAAATAACCAATGAAGTGGTTGGTGCGTAATAAGAATTCCCAATACTCATTCCAGAAACCGGAATATTAAACGAAACTAATCCTGTGATGTAGAAACCTACATCACTGCTCGCAACTTGGTAGGTCGATCCAGTCGCTCCAATTATTTGTGAACAAGTAGGTCCATTGTAAAGATCAATCGCCACCAGAATTTGCGTAGAGCAGTCGAACCAACTGTAATTAAACGAAGGTGTTGGGAATCCGCTCCACGTTCCTTGATCGAGAGTTAGCGTTAAACCAACTTGAGCAAGGCCACTAATGGAAGGCGCAACTGAGTATGAAGGGAAATTAATTACTTCAGGGGAGGACTTGGACCAGATAGTGCTCGATCCACTTGAGTTCGTTGCAGTCACTGAAGCCAAGAGATAACTACCAAGCAACGAATTCGATGAAGCAGAAAATGTCGATGAGGTAGCACTTGGAAGTTGGGTACAGCCTGTGGGAATCGAGGAAGAATTTGAGGTAACCGAAGCTGAACAGCTGTACCACTGATAGGAAAAACTGGTTGGAGAATTGGACCACGTCCCATTATCGATCGATACGGAATTTCCCAGATTTACAAAATCCCAGCTATTGGTGACATATCCAGGTGAAGCAAGTGGGGCCACCGTTAGTACAGGAGTCAGAAGTGAAATTGGTGTCCATACTGCGTAGAGCGTTTCATCACTATTGATAAAGAACGCACAGGTATCGCAAACATTAAACCCCAAACCATCTGCTTGAGTGTTCCAGCCGTGGAAAGTGTAGCCGGTACGTGCAAAGCTATTGGGAGTTAGGTAGTCCGGGAATTCCAAAGTCTGTGGTGCCATGGTCCCGGCTCCACCATTCGAATCAAAGGTGACAATTGGAGCTGTTACATACCACTGTGCGTAAAGAGTTGTATCGGTGGCGAAAAATATTGGATCTGCTACATCTTCAATTCGAAGGCCGGAGCCGTCAGCATTCGTAGTCCAATAGTTGAAAGTTTTACCAAGATACGAGAATGTATTTCCCCCGAATGACAATGGATAAGTCATCGGAATAGAACTCATTGAGCCCATTCCCCCATTGGCATCAAAACTCAAAATTGGATGAGCCGAAGCCCATTGTGCATACAGGGTTGCGTTCTGAGTGAATTGGGCGGAAGTCTGGTCACCAAACGCGTTTCCTCCGATACCAATTGGATGAATGAAACTCGCAAAAGTTTGGTCGCCAGGGCTATCTGCTCCCGAACCACTAGGAGAAGTGCTCCAAAATAAAAATACTTTTCCTGGATTTGTGAAGGTATTTGGATTGAGTGGGGTTAACCCAGCACCAAATTGGTCAGCCATACTCCCCGATCCACCGTTGCCATTGAATGTAAATGTAAATGGAGTCCTCCATTGCGCATACAAGGTTGCATCTGCGGTGAAGTGATACCACTCACCTTGATCGTAAGAATCTCCACTTCCATCTGCATGAGTGTTCCAACCAGCAAAGTAAAGCGCTCCGTTGGTAAAAGTATTAGGCGTCAATACGGCCCAGCCACTTCGACTCTCTGGAGTCATTGAGCCACTACTGCCATTTGGATCAAAGGTGACCTTTGGAAGCACAGTTTCAGCAAGAACGATGTTCAGGGCTAAGGCCGGAGTGGAGTCTGCAATTGTAAGCGATCCATCACTCCCACGAGTAATGAGTGGGGTAAAACCTTCAACGCTGTTTGGGAACCCTTGTCCCGTTACATGGATGCGATACGTCCCAGCTGCTGATGGGATAAGTGAATGCCAGTAGTTGTTGAACGAAGGATAGGTGTTTTCATAATCACCATCGTCGGCCCAGTTCCCTTGAGGATCTTGAATTTCGGTAACAACGTTTAACGACTCGTTAGATGTTGTATCAATGGTTATGGGAGCGCCCGAACTATCAACGACTCGACCCTTTACGGTGGCCGTGGGATCGATGATGTTGACATTTAATGGGTCTAATCCACCGTTTACTGAAATATTCCCGCTTGCATCTACTGTGAACACAGGACTTGAAGTGAAAACATAATCCGTAAGACTCGCATCAGGAAGGATTAGTTCCACTCTATATTTTCCGGGAGTGGCAGGAAGTCTAAAACCCCAGAAGGAGAGTGCACTTTCTGATCCTCCAGCGAAATTCGGTCCCACCCAATTCCAGTGCCCATTTGAATCCTGCTGCTGAAGCGAAATATTAATTACCCAACCAGCAGGAAGCACGAGCGGATTACCAGATTGGTCACTAATCGTGCCTCTTATATTGGAGGCAATCATTTGAATCTGTAAGCCTTGAGGATTAGCACCTCCAGCAACTGAAACATTTCCTAGCGCATCCACAGAAATAACCGGGCTTAAAGTCTGAATAAAATTAGGTAAGTTCTGTGGCGAGAAACCCACTTGGTAATTTCCTGGGCTGCCAGTAGGAATATTCAAACTCCACTGGCCATTGCTCCAAGTGTTGGTTCCCTGGACGTATACCCAATCACCACTAGCATTTTTTTGAGTTAAGAAGTAAGTGAAGCCTTCGCTTCCCGTAAGTGGAATTGCATTTCTCGATCCATCAACAATTGTTCCAGAAAGGTTTGGGAGCAAGTTCCACTGGGCATACAGCGTTTCATCGCTATTGACGTAGGTCCAACATATATTACAAATATTAGTCCCAGAACCATCTGCCTTTGTATTCCATTCACTAAAGAGGTAACCAACTCTGGCAAAGGAATTTGGTGTAACGATGCCTGGCTCGGAAAAGGTCTGCGGGGAGATAGTTCCTGTCCCACCGTTTGGATCAAACGTAACAACAGGCGGATTTACATACCACTGGGCATAGAGAGTTGTATCAGTCTGAAAAAAGGCTTGGTCCGAACTCGTTCGACTCACGTTGTATGAACCAGTGCCATCTTGCTTACTGCTGAAGTAATTCAAGGTATGTCCTGAATAAGTGATGGCGTTAAAAGGATCAAATCCAAGGTAAGCCAATGGATAAGGCATTGGAATCGGACCGTAGGAACCCGCACCGCCATTGGCGTCAAAACTTAACGTAGGAATCGCTGCTGCCCATTGCGCGTAAAGGGTCAGATTTTGATTGAAATAGGCGTTTGGATCTTGATCTCCGTAAGACTCACCACCAACACCATTTGGAGTGGTACTCCAATAGAGAAAGACTTTGCCGGCATTAGTGAAAGTATTTGGATTGAGTTGAGTCTGTCCAGCACCCAATTGGGCGAGCATCGTTCCTGTTCCACCATTTGCATCAAATGTGTAAGTAAATGGAGTAGACCACTGGGCATAAAGAGTTATGTCAGACGCGAATGAGTAGTAATCGCCTTGAGCGTAGGAAATTCCATTCCCATCGGACTGAGTATTCCATCCAGAGAAGTACAGCGGAGGATTCGTAAATCCATTTGCCGTGAGTGGCTGATAGCTACTGCCGGACTCTTGCGTCATGGTCCCGCTGCCACCATTGGCATCAAAGGTGACCGTGTGAGACGTTTGAATTGGATTCCATATTGCATACAGAGTTAGGTCGGCAGAAAAATCGTAACTTTGGCCGTCACCGTACGAGACACCAGAACCGTCAAAGGCAGTATTCCAACCAAGGAAAGTGAAGCCATTTCTTGTGAAGCTGTTCATATATAAGGACGTGTTCACATTATCTACCTGGGGATTTACGGTTCCAGCGCCTCCGTTTGAATAAAAAGTGACAGTAGCAAATGTTGTTCCGGCATCGGGACTCCACTGCGCATATAAGTTGTAGCTAGTTGCGATCAACGCAATTGAATCACCAGGAGAATAAGGAGTGCCCGATCCATCTGGTGACGTGTTCCAACCAGTGAAATGGAAGCCCGTCTTCGTCAAGGTATTGCTTTCGACGGTTATCGGTTGAGCATCGAATGTGGATTGCGATTGCGGTGTGGTGCCTCCATCTGAGGAGTTCCCAAAATAATATATATTTGCATTTGCGTGCCATGCGGAGGTAAGGATCAAACTTTGAGTGACCATAATTGATTGACCCGCGGTGTATAAACCGAAATGGCAATCGGGTGATTGATTGTTCACAAGACAAGCGGCAGTATAAAATTGCCACCCCTCAAATGTCCCGCCAAGTGCAGACAATCCACCAGAATTTCCAGGGACAATGAAAGTACTTCCGATGGCCAATACCTCAGGTGCTGGATTTGTCCCAGAAGTGATGAATGATCCCGGATATAGAGGTTCGAAGGTAATACTTGCGACCGGCGAGGCACTCCACTGTGCGTAAAGAGTCACATCACCTAGGGATAAGTCGTAGTTATCCTGATCAATATATACCGTCCCGCTTCCATCCGCCGAGGTGTTCCAACCAGCAAAATAAAGTGAACCGTTTGTAAAAGCATTTGGTAAAAGTGCTACAGGTCCATTTCCATATTCCTGAGCCATGGTGCCGCTGCCGCCATTCGGATTAAAAGTAACGCTGCTCCCACATGATGGAACAATGCCGTTGGGATAGGAATAGTTGAGTACGGCGGTGCTTGATCCGCAATAAGTTACCGAATTTAGGGAGGTGTCTCCGTGAAAGACATCAGTTCCCATCGAGGTGACACTATTCGGGATTACGATTGAAGTAATCGAAGTGTCTCCATAAAATAACCAGTCACTTAAAGTTGAAAGACTTGTCGAGATTATTATTGAGGTGACGGATGATTCACCCTCAAATGCGGCATTTCCGATTTCTACAACACTATTCGGAATTAGAATTGATGAGAGTGATGTGTCATTCGCAAATGCAGCGTATCCAATTGAGAGAAGGCCACTTGGAAGTGAAATTGCATTTAGGGAATTATCTCCAAGAAAAGCTTGGTCACCGATTGAAGTTAAACTATCGGGAAGTGTCACCGAAGTTAATGAAGTGTCTAATTGAAATGCACCAAAATCGATGGAAGTGATGGTACTGGGAAGGGTCACTGAAGTAAGGAGTGCGTCGGTGGCAAATGCTCCATTATGTATATCTGTTACGGAATCATCAATATCGAGAGCTCCGATGCAACTTTCTCCATCGATTAGTGATCCATTCACAACAAAATAGCAATGTGACGAATATTGAGCGATGAGGCTCAAACTCAAATTGGAATTTAAGGGAATATAACCCTGATTAACATACGGTTCAGAGTTGCTGGCAAGCCAACCAACGAAGTATTCACCGACTGGTGGACTAAAAGTGTTACTTGTTAAAGTTACTGAGTCCCCTGCTCCACTCTGAGGAGCCATCGATCCCGTTCCAGTTCCAGGATCGTATGTGATTGTGAAGTTGTAACTCGTGGGGATCGGAGTCCACAACGCATAAACCGTGTAATTAGCTCCTGGTGCACCAGTAATATCACTTGCGCCATAAGTTGTAACTAACGTGCCTGCATCATCTTTAACTTTGGTCCATCCGTCAAAGGTGTAACCAGTTTTGGAAAAGCCGGTGCCGTCGGGCAAAGTGAGCTGTCCCGGTGGCCAGTTGTAGGTGATGTATTCCGGCGCACGACTACCAGTTCCACCGTTGTGATGTCTCGGGACATCGTTGACACATGTGGCGAGACATAGTTGACACTTTTATTTTGGTTTTCTAGATCGCTTCGTCATTTCATCTATCAATATATTGGTCCAGTAAGTTCGCGTCGGTTCAATTACATGCTTAGAAAGTACTTCTCCGCTCTTCTTCTCCACTACTGAAACCAGGTAGTGATCAGCGATCACATAGACCTTCCTGAATTGATTTTCGATTCCAACTCCCAAATGATGCATCTTTCCCGCTCTTCGCAATGAGATCTTTCCAAATTTATCAACGCTGTCATGACGGACCCGGTGGTGCTCTTTATCTTTTGCTTCTTTGGGTGTGGCTTTGATCGTTGCTTCATAGGAACTCTGTGGAGTTCGCATCTCCAGTGCTTTATGTGGACGCTGAGTGTTATAGATCGCTCGGAATTCGTCGAGTTGGCGTTGTAACTCTTTGAGATCCTTTGCAGCTTCTTGTTCTGTGAGCCATTTTTTGAGAGTTTGATGGAAACGCTCTATCTTGCCCTGCGTTTGAGGATGAGCAGGAGAACCATTCTTTTGAACGATCTCCAACTCTGAGAGGAGATATTCAAAGCCGTTCTTGCCTTTCACAAATCGCCCGGTGTAGACGATGCCGTTATCTGTGAGAGTTGAAAATGGCGTTCCATAAGTCTTTCGGCACTCATTAAAAGTATTAATCACGATCTGTCCTGTCACCGCCTTAAAGACGGTGCAGCCTAAGAGCAACCTTGAATGGTCATCGAGCCAGTTGATGATCTCGACATCACTGCCATCTTTAAGACGCCAATGAGTGAAATCAGATTGCCAAGTTTCATTCGGCTGCACCGCTTCAAAGCGCGTGATGTATGCCTTGGGGCGCTTAGATGGTGTGGGTGTCACAAGACCGGCAGCGCTCAAGGTGCGCCAGATAGTTGAAAGCGCAGGGCTATCTAACTTCGCTTCACGCAGGTGCCAAGCAATCGAGGCGGCTCCAGCATCTAGACCCTTTGCCAGTAGGTCAGTGCGCAATCGGAGGATCTCATTTCGAAGCTCAGGTGTAAGGGCCCGGGGGTTGCTCTTGGGCCTGCGACTTCGCGGCTCGAGTGCCTCAAGCCCACCCGCCTTGTAGCGGCGCAAGAGTTGATAGATCCACTGCCGGCTCACCCCAAAGCGCTGTGCTGCCTGTGTGGGGGTTAACCCATCATGGAGCAATGACAAGATAATTACTTGAGAAAAGGCATTAGGACGGGGACTCTGTAACATCCCAAAGTGTCAACTATGTCTCGCCACATCTGTCAACTATGTCGTGGAACAGAACA
>CAIYQS010000130.1 GCA_903928395.1 uncultured Actinomycetes bacterium
AGCGATCATCTAGTGCACCCAACAACATAATGAATGTGCCTGCTAAAAATATTCCGGTGAGCTCGCGACCGAATGCAGTACCAACTAATCGCAAATGATCCACGATGAGAAACGTGATCGACATAGATCCCCACATCGCAAGACCACCCCATCGCGGAGTGATGTCCGTGTGCATGTCGCGTGAACGTAACTCAATATAAGCGCCAGAGAGCATTGCGAGTCGCCTGACAAGAGGCGTCAACATAAAACAAAATGTGGCTGCTAACGCCGCTGTTAGTAGGTACTCGCGCATAATAGATCGGCTATTTAGCGCGGATAAACGGGGAACCGTGCGGTCAGGGTTTGAACATCGTGACGAATTTCAGCGGCCTTTGCGGGTTCGCTGCCATCTTTAATTGCGCGGGCTATGAGTTCGGCAATCTGCACCATCTCGGGGGCGCCCATTCCTTGTGTAGTCGTTGCTGCCGAACCAACTCGAATTCCGCTGGTAACCGCTGGTGACTCTGGATCATAAGGAATTGCATTCTTATTGAGAGTAATCCCGGAGAGTCCGCATCGTTCATCAGCGAGCTTGCCGCTGATTCCAGTTGATCGAATATCGATGAGCGCAAGGTGAGTTTGGGTGCCACCAGACACCGCACGCATTCCGTGCTCTTCAAGACTTTTTGCCAAAACCTGACAGTTCGAAATCACATTTTTGGCGTAATCCTGATACTCCGGCGTCGCACATTCTTTGAGGGCAATCGCTTTTCCTGCAACCGCACTCATAATTGGGCCGCCTTGCATTCCGGGGAAGACTGCTTTATCGATGGCTGCCGCGTGTTCTGCCTTAGAAACAATCATTCCCCCTCGTGGGCCACGGAGAACTTTATGAGTTGTAAAGGAGACGACATCGGCATAAGGAACCGGTGAAGGGATCGCCTTGCCTGCTACCAACCCAATGAAGTGCGCGGCATCAACCCACATGATCGCCCCTACTTCATCGCAGATTGCACGGACTCGTTCAAAATCAATGAGGCTGGGATAAGCCGTTGCACCGGTACAAATCATTCGCGGTGCATTCTTAAGAGCAAGGTCGCGAAGTTCGTCATAATCAATTAATTCATTATCCGCACGCACACCGTAAGAAACGATGTTGAACCATTTACCGGAAAAATTCACTTTGGAGCCATGCGTGAGGTGACCTCCATGTGGAAGTGACATCGCAAGGACAGTATCCCCAGGTTTTGTGAACGCCTGATACACCGCAATATTGGCACTTGCCCCAGAATGCGGTTGTAAGTTCGCATGCTCTGCCCCAAAAAGTTCTTTTGCGCGCTCGATGCCGATAAGTTCTACCTTGTCGACCTCTTCGCAACCTCCGTAGTAGCGCTTACCCGGGTATCCCTCGGCATATTTGTTAGAAAGCGTCGAACCGAGGGCGGCGAGAACGGCTGGAGAGGTAAAATTTTCGCTAGCGATTAACTGCAGCCCATGGCGCTGGCGTTCAAGTTCGCTGAGTAGGACGGCGGCGATATCTGGATCTTGCGCCTGGAGTGCATCGAAATCGGGACCGAAAAAGGTATCTGTAGGCATACCCGAACCCTACGGCTTGAGCGCAGAAATCGTGGGCACGACGGCTTGTAACTCCGCAAGGGTGATCGCACCCTCCCGCAGCATCTCAATTCCAGGATTTTCGCCAGACTTGGCCCGGCGAAGCACGGTAGAGGCAGGCCCAGTGGGAAGCAGCCCCTCATCCACTTGCAACCCAACCTCCATAGGGAGGGCGGAAGCCTGTGCAATATCCTGAATCGGAGGCTGGCCCGCACCCGAGGCGCTTGCCGCCGCAAGCGGCCCACTTCGATTCAAGAGCGAGAGCAGAAATTCTCGATTTGGAATGCGAACCGCAAATTCGGAGAGCGCTCTGCCATCTCCGAGATCCCATCGCAGAGCCGACTGTGGGGCAAGTTGAACTGTTAAGAGTCCAGGCCAGAAAGCATTAACGACTTTCTGCCAATCCGAATCAAAGTCGGAGGCCAAGCCACTCACTGCAGTTACTTTGCCTATCAACACCTGTGCGGCAGTTCCAGGACTGTCACCCCGCAAAGTGTGAATTCGATTCACCGCGGTTTGATTGAAGGCATCACAGACATAGAGATAACCGTGCTCAGCTGCGACGACGATAACTTCGCCTTGTAACAGTGCAACCAACGCCCGATCACGAATCGCAGTTTTATTTCGCGCAGTTAACTTGACCGTTTCGCTCATGCTTTAAGTACTCCTACTTCAATCATCTCTTCAATTCTTTTTGCAATATGTGCATCAACTCTTGCGTGAATCCTGGTGCCCTCAGGTGAATACGTTTCAGAGAGTACTTCACCGCGTTCATGAATTGCGGATACTAATTCTCCACGACTAAACGGAATCACCGCTGTAATTTCTACACGAGGGCGAGGAAGTGATGTTTCAATCGCCTTTATTAAGGTCTCAAGTCCAAATCCGGTTCGCGCAGAAAATGCATAACTATTGGATTCTTCCCGAAGAATCTGCATGATTACTTCTGGGGCAGCAATGTCTGCTTTATTAATCGCAATTATTTCTGGAATATCTCCCCCACCGACATCTTTAATTACTTCCCGAACGGCACGGATCTGTTCCCTCGGATCAGGATGGGAACCATCGACAACATGGACGATCAGATCTGCTGCGGCAACTTCTTCGAGGGTGGACTTAAAGGCTTCGATAAGTTGATGGGGTAGATGGCGGACAAAGCCTACGGTGTCGACCAAGGTATAGATTCGACCATCAGAACTCTTTGTTTGCCGCACCGTCGGGTCCAGCGTTGCAAAAAGCGCATTTTCTACTAAAACGCCGGCATTGGTCAGTCGATTCATGAGCGAAGATTTACCAGCGTTTGTGTACCCTGCAATTGCAACTGACGGAACACTGTATTTTGTTCTTTCCTGCCGCTTGGTATCACGGGCGACTTTCATCTCTTTTATCTCTTTGCGAAGTTTAGCCATTTTGTCATTGATGCGACGTCTATCTGTTTCAATTTTGGTCTCACCTGGGCCACGACCACCAATTCCACCAGCTTGACGAGAGAGTGAATCACCCCAGCCGCGAAGCCTGGGCAGCATATAACTCATCTGGGCGAGCTCTACCTGCGCCTTTCCTTCACGTGATTTTGCATGTTGCGCAAAAATATCCAAAATCAAGGCGGTGCGATCAATGACCTTTACTTTGAGTTTTGACTCAAGGGTTCGAAGTTGTGCTGGCGATAACTCGCCATCGCATACGACCGTATCTGCCCCTGTCGCAATAACAGCTTGTTTAACTTCAGCAACTTTTCCAGAACCGATGAAGGTAGAAGCATCGGGCTTGTCACGACGTTGCACAAAACCTTCCATGACTTCAGAGCCCGCCGTTTCGGCTAGGGCGGCTAATTCCTTCATCGAATTTTCGGCATCGAGGGCGGTACCTTCAGTCCACACTCCAACAAGTACAACCTTTTCCAAACGAAGTTGCCGATACTCAGCGTCATTAACATCTTGCAACTCTGTTGAGAGTCCGGAAACCCGACGAAGGGCTTGGCGATCTTGCAAATCCTGTTGTTGATTTTCTTGCTGTTCGGCAGAATCGAAATCACTTACTGCTCGTGCGCTCTCGCGAAGTAGTTGGTCGATATCTATATCTAATGGATCTTGTCCTTGAGTCACAGATAGGGATCCAGTTCTATATCTTTCACGAGTACTGCAGGACCGATCAGTGTTGCATTGCTGTGAGGATCTATGTCCACGGTCAACTTGCCACCAGGAGGATTAATTACCCAGTGTGACGGTAGCTTCTTACCGGCTTTAAATGTTGCAGCCAGCGCTACTGCGCACGTTCCAGTCCCACACGATTGCGTTTCACCAACACCACGTTCATATACCCGCATGGCTAGTTCGCCATTAGGCAAGGAAGTTACGAACTCGATGTTCACGCCTTCTGGATAGTCGCCATCTACTTCGGGGGCTTGTTGAAGGTCTCCAATTGCAGCAAGGTCATCTACGAAAACCACTGCGTGCGGATTTCCGATTTCTACATGAACCGCGCTCCAGGATTGGTCGCCAATCTTTACCGTTACATCGTCATAGACCTCTTCGATATGACCCATATTTACCGAAATATCCGCATCGGCTGGAACCGCCAAATACTTCATCCCGTCGCGGGTATTGATTGCGAAAATTCCCTCGCCCTGGTGGCCGCGCTCCACGAGGTATCTCGCCATGACTCTAATTCCGTTTCCGCACATTTCGGCGATCGAGCCATCTTGGTTTCGATAATCCATGAACCATTTTCCGTCGCGCTTAATAATGCGAATAAAGCCATCGCTTCCAACGCCGGTGGTTCGGTTACAAATCCGTGCAACCTGTTCGGCTGATAGTGAGATCTGATCCTCGGGGTCAAAGAGGAGCACAAAATCGTTGTGCGTTCCATGCCCGTAAGTTCCAATCATGCGTTCAGGATAGCCTTTTCGATAGCGCCGAGGCGATCTGAATTCTCTGGCAGCCAATTAATGCGCTGATCACGGCGAAACCAGGTTTCTTGCCTACGAATATATTGTCTGGTGGCAAGTTTAGTTTGAGAAATTGCATCAGCCTGTGAGATCTCCCCAGATTTCATGGCAATAACTTGGGAATACCCAAGAGCTGCGCGCGCGGTTTTTCCTTCGAGAATTCCTTGATTGATCAAAGTTTCGACCTCTTCAATTAACCCGCTTTCAAACATTCGATCAACCCGGGTATCTACCCGTTCGTCAAGCATCTGGCGATCCATCTCTAATCCAAATTGCATCGCGTTGGGATATCGAGTGGAATCTGCACGAGGAAGATTTGCGGTAAATGGTTTGCCGGTAATTTCAATTACCTCTAGCGCTCTAATCACCCGACGCACATTCTCTTTTGGTATCGCAGCCGCTGCTGCTGGATCTAATATTCCAAGCCGCTGGTGTAGTGCATCGTTACCGATCTTTTCTGCTAGTTCAGTTAGCTTTTCACGCACCGCCGGATCGGTATCGGGGAAATTAAGATCATCGAGTATTGCCTTAATGTAAAAACCAGTTCCACCCACAACAATTACTGGAATTGATTGAGCAAGAAGATTATCGATTATCAGTCGAGCTTGCTCCTGATACCAAGCAACATTTACATCGGTCGATACGTCCACCAGATCCAACATGTGGTGCGTAATTCCCGCACGCTCATCGATAGAAAGTTTGGCGGTTCCGATTTCCATCCCGCGATAAAGTTGCATTGAATCGGCATTGACGATCTGACCACCAATTTTCTTCGCTAGCTCTACCGCTAAATCGCTCTTCCCCGTGGCGGTTGCCCCACCAATCACAACTAAAGTCACAACGACTTTAATTTCGCGAGCGTTGGCATTCCAATCATTATTGCGCTGGTGCCAATTTCGGTGAGCCTGGCTTGATGTGCGGCTCCCCCACGCGTCTGTCGAATTGAATTGAGAGACCCCACCATGAAATTCGGAGAACTTTCCGTAATCGTGACGTTTGCAATATCTCCTGGACGCGCGCCCTCAGTATCAACATGAACGAGTCGGAAATCGGGGGTGCGGCCATTGACTCGTGCGCGAGTCGCATCATGACGACCTTCGTGATCCGTTACCAAGATGTCGTAACTTTTACCGATTGATTCTCGATTAAGAAGTCCAGACATCTCTTGTTGCAAGGTGTGTAACCGGGTGTAGCGATCGGCCATCACGTCATCGGCAATCTGATCCGGCATGGTGGCTGCAGGCGTTCCAGGTCGCTTTGAATATTGGAAGGTGTAGGCGGCGGTAAACCGCGCTTGTCGGACTACATCTAAAGTTGCCTGAAAATCCGCTTCAGTCTCACCTGGAAAACCAACGATGATGTCGGTAGTAATTCCTGCCTCCGGCATTGCCTTACGTACATTTTCAATGATTCCTAAATAACGCTCACTTCTGTATGACCGGCGCATCGCTTGCAGGACACGATCAGAGCCAGATTGCAATGGCATATGGAGGTGCGGCATCGCGGCTTTGGTCTCTGCCATCGCCGTTATTACGTCTTCGGTGAAATCACGTGGATGCGGCGACATGAATCGCAGCCGCTCCAAGCCGTCAATAGAACCAACATCACGAATCAGTTGCGCGAAGGCTCCACGCTGACCAAAATCAACGCCATATGCGTTGACATTCTGACCTAAAAGCGTGATTTCAACGACTCCCTGTTCAACCAAAGCACGTGCTTCAGTCAAGATATCGACCGCTGGGCGATCCTTTTCAATTCCACGCAGAGAAGGAACGATGCAAAAGGTGCAGGTGTTGTTGCAACCTACGGATATTGAAACCCAAGCGCTAAATGCAGAGTGGCGTCGCACGGGGAGGGTTGAAGGAAAATGTTCAAGTGACTCTTTGATTTCAACTTGAGAAGACTCTTCAATGCGAGCCCGCTCTAGAAGCGCTGGAAGGGAGCCAATGTTGTGGGTACCAAAGACGACATCTACATATGGAGCTCGCTTGATAATGGAAGCTTGATCTTTTTGCGCCATGCAGCCACCAACAGCAATCTGAAAATTCGGATTGCTTTTCTTAAGTGGCGCCAAAAAGCTTAAATTGCCATAAAGCTTGTTGTCCGCATTTTCGCGTACCGCGCAGGTATTAAATACAACTAAATCTGGAGTCGATCCTTCGAGCGCCGCAACGTAACCGGCATCAAGGAGTAAGCCCGCGATTCGCTCAGTATCGTGCACATTCATCTGGCAGCCGTAGGTTTCTACTACGAAGGAGCGAGCGGTCATTGGACAATCTTAGGAGGTCTTAAGAAGCTAGGAGTTCTCGCATAATTCGTTCGGTAATCTGATGGCTAAATCCTTTGCGGGCTAATAACGAGTGAATCCGCCGGTAGATCACCATATGATCAAGGTGAGCGCAAGATCGGTACTTACGCTCAGCCATTTCGTAGGCCATTTGGAATTCGGCATCTAAATCGGTGCCCTGCATCACCTCGTCAATAATGTCCTGGGCAACGCCTTTCCCGCGGAGTTCTTGAGTGATAACGCTGGCGCTTAACTTCTTTTGACGGCGTCGCGACTCAGTCCATAACTGTGCAAATTCCAAGTCGTTGAGCAAGCCCTGCAACTCCAAAGAATCGAGTACCGAAGAAGCAACCTCTGACTCCACACCTCGCTTGCGAAGCTGACTTTGGAGCTCAGCCCTACTCTTGGCGCGTGGCGCTAGCGCATAAAGCGCAAGCGACATCGCCTCAGAGTAGGGATCAGCCACTACCTCTGTTATTTCTTTCACTCTTAAAATTCCACCTCGGAGGTCGCTTCATCAATTGCGGCTACGAGTTCTGGATCGATGGCAACTGGAACATAATGAGCACGAATCTTGCCTTCGATCTCATTTGCCAAATCAGGGTTATCTATCAAGAAGTTACGTGAGTTTTCTTTACCCTGACCAAGTTGATCACCTTCATAGGTGTACCAAGCACCGGACTTCTTCACGATTCCGAGCTCTACGCCCATGTCAATGATTGATCCTTCGCGTGAGATTCCCACACCGTAGATGATGTCAAACTCTGCTTGCTTAAATGGGGGCGCAACCTTGTTCTTAACAATCTTGACGCGAGTTCTATTACCAACCGCCTCTTGACCATCCTTTAAGGTTTCAATTCGACGAACATCCATCCGAATTG
>CAIYQS010000131.1 GCA_903928395.1 uncultured Actinomycetes bacterium
AAAAGTTCAGCGAATCTCTCAAATTGCGAAATTTGCCCTGACCATTCAGAGAAATTATCACCTGTAACATAAAGGGGCTTGAATTCTCTTCCTTGGGAATCCGCAGCAGTCGCGTCCTTGCACCACTGGACTAAACGATTCCACTTTCTACCATCGTCTGGATCTTCGATACCTTTAGTCTCCACTATATAGAGATGTTCTGGAATTGTTCTTACAAAAAAATCAGGATAATAATTTGAGATTTCACCTTTCGTATTCACGTACTCAATCTTAAAGTGAATATTGAACATATTTTTTGCGAAAGCTTGCACATCCTGAGCCCGATCCAAATACTGAGCAAAATGTAGTTCAAGCGTGCTATCACCAATTACTCGATTGAATAAAGTTTTATTTGAAACTACATATTCTTGATTTAGAACAACAGCGGGTTTTGCTTGAGAAAGTTTGATCGTGCTTATAACTTTTGAAGTGCCTCGGTCAGTAATTGTAAGTTCGTTGATAGCTTCAGTGAAGTTATCAACTAAAGCCTTCCGTGCCTCTGGCTCAGAAAGATTGCGGAGAACATTTTGATCATCTAAATCGACAGGTATCTCAAAAAGGTAATCTCTGATGTACTCCTTGATTTTTCCAAACATAATATCTCGCCCGCCAACCATTCTTAAGCGACGGAGAATATGATCAGATAAAAATCCGATTACTGCTTGGCCAGTTGGAATTACGTCCACATCTAAATCAGTTTGCCAAACCACCTCATTAGTATCAATATCTCTAAAGACTATCTCTCGCTGCTCCCTTGGGCTAAATTCCCTCAATTTAAGTTTAGGTGTTTTCAATTTAGAAATATCAAGATCATCAAGATTCTTACCGTCTCGTGCGAGACGACGACTCAGAACTGGTAGTTCTATTTCGAGTTCAGATGGCTCTTTTTTCTCATTATCCTTCTCAACTTCAACGATTAGAGGGCCAGAACAGACTGTGCCTTCTCCCATCGGTGCGTAATCGAGCTCTACGCCCTCGTTCTGAATTTGCTCAACAAATTCAAGAAATGCGGGGGTCCCTACGACAGAGACGTATTCGCGAATATTTGGGTCTCCTCTGAACATTCTGCGCAATCCGCGTCCCAAAGTTTGTTCAGGAAGAATTTTGCTTTCAGCAGAGTAGGGACGAAGACCAACCATGGAGACCACGTTTTGAACGTCCCAGCCTTCGCGAAGCATTAGAACCGATACAACAGCTAAATATTTACTATCTGGGCTATCGATCTCACGGCTGGCCTTACGAAGGAATTCAAGTTCAGCAGGCTTTGAATTGCTTTCGCTAATTTCACCGTTTGCCTTAGTGTGAATAACTAGAACTTTGTCAGTGAGTTCCGAGTAGGTTCTCTCTAAATGTTCGGCTACTTCATCGGCTTCAGTTGTAGTTGTTGTCATAACAAAGAGAATGGGTTTTTTCCCACTGCCAGCAAAACGATCTCGATACTTTGTCCACTCGATAAATCCAAGTTTTATGTGGTCGGAATAGATTTCAGCAACTTTATCAGAAGGCTTTTCCACTAGTTTTGCCCTAGACGCTTCGTCAGGGAGCACTGGGTTTTTTACAACTCCTTGTCGAATAGCTTCAACAAGTGGATAAGAAACTACAGTCTGTGGGAATATCCCACCATTTTCCTTTCGAGGAGTAGCAGTTACATCTAGTTGAATGCTCAATCCTTTGCCACCATTGCGGCGGCGCATTGAAGCATCAATATTTTCGATCGCTTTAAACCAAGCCAAACTGTTGTCATGAATATGGTGTGCCTCATCATTTAAAACGACTAGATCATTAACTTGTCTAACAACTTCACCAAGGTCCATTACAACTTGATTGGTTTTTGTTACAGGTTTATGCCCTATGAAGAAATCAGTGAGATTTTCATCAGTGTTAGCCGGTGCTTGTTTGCCTTCGAAAATACGATGAATGTTTGTGAGAAATATATTTCCAATCGGTGAAACTGTGCCAATTTCATCTTGTATATGAAGCGTAACGTTAAAGTCATTTTTCCAGTTTCTACCTTCAAAACCATTTTCAGGAATTACTGGGTCAGATGAGAATATCTTTAGAGAATTGAAATCTTCTTTTAGGCGCTCTAAAACAATTATGTTAGGTGCTATCAGTAAAAAATTAGTCGATAGTTTGGAATCATTTTCGTACAACTTATGAAAGTATGACCAAGCAATAAGCAAGGAAAGCACCTTGGTCTTTCCAACACCCGTTGCTAATTTGAATACATAACGAGATCGGAAGAGCACACG
>CAIYQS010000132.1 GCA_903928395.1 uncultured Actinomycetes bacterium
AAGTTATACAAAGTTTGACAAAGCATTACAGGTTCTTATCAGCCCAAATACAAACGGCATCATAATGAAACTTGCCTAAACCCTTCGCAATTTCCTCATAGTGGTCTCTATACGAGGACGGAAGGATGTAACTCATCGCGAGTGACTTGTACGCCTCTTTCGTTGGAGTCCAGAATTGAAGTATGAAATCGTAATGTTGCTTCACTAGAGCCTGAACGCTCTCATCCCCTGCTTGAACTCCTTCAGCCATTTTTGAAGCAAACTCAGATGTTAATTCACCGAAGACTTGAGTGAATTTCTGCTCTTCTTCTTTTGAATGCTTGTTCTGATACTGCTCGGAATGGATACCAAATTTCATGAGTGAAGTATAAAAGAAGAGCCTCCCTAGAAGCTGGACTTACTTAACTGCAGCTTCTAACTCGCTAACTATTAACTTGGACATCCCCATCATTGCATTCATGGCTGCCGCTGATTTAGCTGGATCAGGATTACCAAGACACTCTCCCAATTGCTTTGGAATAATCTGCCAAGACAGGCCAAATTTGTCCTTGAGCCAACCACATCTTCCTGGTGTCCCACCATCAGCGGTAAGTGCATCCCAGTACTTATCAACTTCTGCTTGGTCATTACATAAAATAAAGATTGAGAACGCCTCAGTAAATGTGAACATGTCTCCACCATTAAGAGCCGTGTACTTTGCCCCCAGAAGTTCAAACTCAACGGTAAATACACCCCCATCCGGACGTTTGGTGGTGTTAGTAATTTTAGAATTCTCGAAAAGTTTTGTATAC
Source organism: uncultured Actinomycetes bacterium (assembly GCA_903928395.1). GTDB lineage: Bacteria > Actinomycetota > Actinomycetes > Nanopelagicales > Nanopelagicaceae > PALSA-747. Next base: position 792 of record CAIYQS010000132.1, read on the forward strand.
AGATTTACAGCATCTTCAGCTTGGTCATTGAACCAAAGCATGTGACTAAGTGTTGGCATGGCACAAGAATAATAGAAGAGTCGCCCTATAAGCCGGAAGAATTCACTTCCGTCAGTTACTAACGTGCCTTGAATGGGCTCTGTGCGTACTCAGTTGCAAGCACCTGGCCAAGAATTGTTGAACCCTTATCCCAACTGATTCCATAAACTTTTTGAAATGCCTCCGCGAAACTATCCCCGTCTGCGCCACGGGCATACAGCGCCATCGTTGATTGTGGTCCACCTATAGCAACCAGTGCTTCTGTAGCCGCCATCCCAACTGAATATCCCATTTGGTAAAGCGGACCATTCTGGTAACAAGAATTTGCGACCGAACCATTAGGAATTTGGCTATAGAGGTACTCTTTCAAATTTGCAGCACTCCATCCTGGAAATTTGGGATCAAGCGGTCCAACAGTTTCTGTGGCATTTCGCTTATCCAAATATTGTTGATAGGACTTGCTCGATGCCGCGATACCAGTTGCATTTGGCTGCCCTTCATTAATCCAACAAGGAGCAAAAATATGCCCGTAATCTCCGCGATCTTTGGCAGCCGTCCCTATCCATTGGGCAGCCTGAACAGTGTGGGTATATTCATGCGAAACCTCTCCACTGTCTGTTGGATCCCATTTCCCTGCAGTTGTTACTCCAAGATTTTCCATACTGTCTGAAGAATTTGGAATGCTTCCTCCAGCACCACCGAAGCAATCTCCTACAGCAACTCCAGACTTTTGCCCGGGAGCTGCGGTCTCGGACTGCTGACAAGGTTGTTTAATTATTCGAGAAAACCCGGACGGATCTTCAAATACATAACCTTTTGCCTTAAATACCGCTTGCAATTCCGAAGTCGCCCAATCTATGTCTTGGGTGTTATAGAGAACTACATTTAAGTAAGTAGTCTGCTGGAATCCTTCCCAAAGTTGAAATTCTTTTTTCAATAGTGATTCTTCTAGCGTTTTTGTTACTGACGTGGTGTTAGGGCCGACAGCTAAAGTGTGCGGAACAGCCAAAGGTGGGTTTGCAGCAATTACATCTTGCACTCTCTGCCATGCAACCTTTGGAATATCTACGATATGACTCATGACGTTAGAAAATGTAATTCCTCCAGCGCTCGTATCTTGAGCTACTGGTAATGAGATAGGGATCTTTGCCGCGAACGAAACGGGCGTACCTGCATCCCAGAGAAAGTCGCTTTGCCGACCCGTGCCAACACACATGTACCTTTTGCCTCCTACTATCTTTGTGCTTCCTGCGATAGGGCATGAAGTGCTAGAGGCGTTGTTACTTGTGGAATTGTTATTAGAAGATG
>CAIYQS010000133.1 GCA_903928395.1 uncultured Actinomycetes bacterium
GAAACTCAATAAAATCCACATAAAAGTGATAATACTGTGGCCGTCGTGCCGTGTGAAACCATATTGAACGAAAAGTAGATTAGTTCCAACTATAGCTAGTTTTTGTGGGAGTATAAGTTGAGATTTCCAAATTTTATAAAAAAGAAGAATTACGAGAAGGAAAACCTCAGGATATTCAAAAACACGACTATGGTCTTCAATTGCCATGGCTTTATAACCAACTGTGAGCTCATAGCTCCCTCTGAGATAGAGCAAGAAAGTCGATACAGTGAAATGCAGAAATGCCGCAGTCACTATCATTAAAGAACCAACCATTAAGAAGTAGTTACGTATATTTTTAATTCTTTCTTGAGTCAAAGCCAACATGGCCAAACTGATTATTCCTACAACAATGAATTGCAGTACTTTTGTGTAAAACTGAAAAACAGTTATTGAAGAAGTAAGGAAAATAAGATATTTAGATTCTATCCGACCATTCTTTAAGTGCTCCATTGAAAGCGAATAAACATAAAGTGATGCCATCAACATTAGTGAGGGAGTATTAAAAGTGTAAAATAGGGTCGTTGCTAAGACAGCAAAAAAATAAACCATCCATTTCTTGTCTACTAAACGTTTGGTCAATAAATTTACAAGCGTGTAGTAAAAAAATATTCCCACTAAACTCCGAAACACCATTTCGCTAAGTAGACCAACAAACCAGAAATTTTGTTGGTAGTCTAGGAACGAAAATGGGCCATAAGTCCAGATATACGTCCCGTGCCCATAGGCGAGAGACCGTGCTGCTCTTTCGGTCATCCAAACCCAACTTGGATCTAATCCCCAGGCGCTGTTTGGAACGGACATTCCACAGGCTTGAAAAACAACGAGAATTCCACCTAAAACTAAAAATATTGAGTTTGATTTATTTTTGTAATTAGAGATTTTTTTTGCGATCATATCTTTCCGGATTTCACTGCTTCACTAATCCATGGAATTACAATATCGAGCATTTCACTCAGTCCGGTTTGTGTTTCAAACCCCAATATTCGTTTAGCCTTCTCTACTGATGGAACCCTTTTATTTACGTCATACTCGAAGCCCGGGTCCGATACGACGTTCACTGGACGACCAGGATTAATCTTCTTCCAGATGGCTTCAACGAGTTCTAACACGGTCGTCGATTCCGCTGTCGAAAGGTTGAAATCTTCATTCAGTGCTTTGTCCGATTCCATGGCCATGACGATTCCTCGTGCCAAATCTCCGCCATATGTATAATGACGAATTTGAGATCCATCCCCTAATATATGGACTGGATCTTGACCCCGAACGATTTTCTGAACTATATCCGGAACCACATGACTCATTGCTAATTTAACATTTCCCGAAGCTATTTCAATGTCTCCGATGGCACGTCTCTCGCCAATCCCAACGCAATTGAAAGGTCTAACGATTGTATAAGGGAGTTTGTATTGATCCCAAGCAGCATGGGCAAAATATTCAACTGCTAATTTTTGAAAACCGTAGCTTGAGAGTGGAGGAGCAACTTTTCTCTCATCACCTTCTACGGAAGGCCATCTGTCGGTGCTTTCATACACCATGGAACTGGACAAGTAGGTAACTTTTCTGAGGGGTCTCTTCGCCTGAAAAGTGGCGATTGCTGCATCACAAGTGGATGCGATTATTCGTTCATTTTTTGCAAGTAGGTCATACGCGTAAGTGTGGAAATATGAAATGCCACCAATTAGCGCTGCACCGGCAATAACATGGTCTACATTTTTCATCAGTTCGATAGAAAGTTCTACATCTCTTGCGTCACCTTTGACAAATGTGTAGTTTGTTTCCTTATCGAAAGATCTCGTTACATCACCATACTTAGAGAGGTTGTCAAGACCTACTACTTCATGACCTCGATTCAAGAGCTCTTCCACAACGTATCCGCCTATGAAACCTGCTGATCCAGTAACAAGTACTTTCATGTTTTGTCTTCTCTCTTATCTATTCTTGGGATTAGTTTTGGAAGGACCGAAGCAGTACACGAACCATTTAAAATATTTAGGGATCCATTTAGTCATCTGGAAATTAGACGCACCACTCGTCCGGTCCAGCCATATTGTGGGAATTTCTGCGATTGGCAACCTGCTTCTGTGAGCTTTTGCAATCAATTCGATTCCGATTTCAAATCCAGAACGACTTTCGATAGAGGTTGCATCAATGAATTCTTTTGAATACGCCTTAAATGAATTTGTTGGGTC
>CAIYQS010000134.1 GCA_903928395.1 uncultured Actinomycetes bacterium
AACTCCACCACTACACCGGATTAATTGGAACTTCGGTAAGCGGCGCATTCTTGGTTTTAATTGCCCTGCTCAACCTCATTGTCTTGTGGTCAGTCTTAAAGGTGTTTGTTGCGATGCGTAAAGGCACCTATAACGAAGCCGAACTAGAAAAGCATTTAGATTCCCGCGGATTTATGATGCGATTCTTTGGTCCAATAGCTCGTCGAATTGATGCGAGTTGGAAAATGTATCCGCTTGGAATTCTATTTGGACTTGGGTTTGATACGGCAACCGAAGTAGCACTTCTGGTGCTCGCCGGCTCTTCCGTGGTGGCTGGACTCCCCTGGTGGGCAATTCTCTCGCTCCCAATGTTGTTTGCAGGTGGAATGAGCCTGCTCGATACCATCGATGGTTCGTTCATGAACTTCGCGTACGGTTGGGCATTCTCTAAACCGGTACGGAAGGTTTATTACAACATAGTTATCACCGGACTTTCGGTTGTTGTTGCTCTCTTTATCGGCGGACTTGAGGTAGCTCAAGTATTTGCCCAGCAACTCAAACTCACTGGAGGTTTTTGGAATTACGCGTTGGCATTTAATATCAACAAGGCTGGTTTCATCATCGTCATTATGTTTGTGGCTGTATGGGGAGTTGCACTCACAGTCTGGCGTTTTGGAAAGATCGAAAATAGGTGGCATGACCACGCGCACAAAGCTCAACTCAATCGTGGCGAATCAGAAGATCACGCTGCTGCCGGTATCGAACTCGGACCAATTACCGAAGGATTTAAAATTATTTAGTGCACGGAGTAAATTTCAATCTTTACGCTAAAAAGCCGGCATTCCGAATTTTTCTCGGAAGGCCGGCTTTTGAAAATACCTAAAACTATTAGCGCTCTAACTTCCCGGCGATAAATTCTTCGGTCCGTTCGTGTGCGACTTCATCAGTGTATTGAACTGGTGGGGACTTCATGAAGTAACTTGAAGGCGAGAGCAATGGACCGCCAATTTTGCGATCAAGTGCGATTTTTGCACAGCGGAGTGCATCAATGATGACTCCAGCAGAGTTAGGAGAATCCCATACTTCGAGTTTGTACTCAAGGTTGAGCGGAACATCACCGAAAGCACGACCTTCGAGGCGGACGTACGCCCATTTGCGATCATCTAACCAAGGGATGTAATCCGATGGTCCAATGTGAACATTCTTAGCACCCATGTCGTGATCAAGCTGAGAAGTCACGGATTGGGTTTTTGATATCTTCTTTGACTCTAAGCGATCGCGCTCCAACATGTTCTTGAAATCCATATTTCCACCAACGTTGAGTTGGTAGGTACGATCTAAGTGAACGCCGCGGTCTTGGAACAGCTTTGCCATGATGCGGTGCGTAATTGTTGCTCCTACTTGGGACTTGATGTCATCTCCCACGATTGGCAAACCAGCCTTGGTGAATTTGTCGGCCCACTCTGGATCAGAAGCAATGAAAACAGGAAGTGCATTGACGAATGCGACTCCAGCATCAAGTGCACATTGGGCGTAGAACTTGGCTGCGTGCTCTGAACCGACGGGCAAGTAGCAGATGAGAACATCAACTTTGCGTTCCTTGAGAACGGCAACAATGTCGACAGGCTCTGCCGTTGATTCTACGATCGTCTCGCGGTAGTAGCGTCCCAAACCATCTAAGGTGTGACCGCGTTGAACGATGAGTCCAGTTGAACCGACATCGCAAAACTTGATGGTGTTGTTTTCAGAGGCCCACATCGCATCTGCGAGGTCAAGACCAACCTTCTTTGCATCAACATCGAATGCAGCAACGAAATTTACGTCGCGAACATGGTAACCACCAAGGACTGCATGCATTAGTCCAGGGATCTCGACATCGGGTGCCGCATCCTTGTAGTAAGTCACGCCTTGGATGAGCGAGTTCGCGCAGTTACCTACGCCGATAATCGCTACGCGGATTTCTTTACTGTTAGTCACAGGGAGTTCCTTTCGGTGTTGATCATTTCTTGTAACCAAGCGATTTCTCGTTCGGCGGATTCCAATGAGTGACGACGCCACTCAACTAAATAACGGTCTATCCCCTCGGGAGACTTTTCGAGTTCGCCTCGAAGGATCATGGCCTTCTCAGCTAATTTGTGGTGTCGTCCTTCAAGAATTTGCAGGCGATTACGTTGGGGAGTTGGGCCAAAAAAGGCAAAGCGAACTTCAAAACTTTCATCTTCCCAGCTATCTGGCTCGCTGCTCGAAGAGATCGATTCAAAGCGTTTACGTCCTTCTTCGGTGATTGCATAAACGATTCGAGAACGTCTGCTCAGTCCAGGTTCAGCCGAAAGGCTTTCCTGGATGACTCCAGCGTCTAACATCCGGTGGAGTTGGGGATAAAGGACAGAAAACGAGAGCGCACGGAAAGGGCCATAAATGGCTGTCATCCGCTTACGCAGTTCGTACCCATGAAGTGGGCCCTGGCTTAGTACGCCTAACAAGGCGAACTCAAGGGATTCACTACGCGAGCGCATCTTTGGACTCCAGAATCTCATTAGATCGTTACGATCTATCGAATCGATATAACGAGTCGTAACCTATCGAATCGATACAAAACTGTCTACTGAGACGCGCTCGACTCAAGTATCCTCCCCGAGTGACTTTGATCATCCCTTCGCGGCTCTGGGAGTACCTGGTGGCCACGACGCTGATTATTTGGGCTCCAGGGCCAAGTGTGCTCTTTACGATTGCTAGAGCCATCTCCTGGGGTCGAACAGTCGCAATTGCCTCCGTTATAGGAAATGTGCTGGGTGAATTCACGATTTCGCTCGTTGTCGCCGTAGGGCTCGGACCAGTTTTGCAGCGATCGCATCCCTTTTTCATTGGGGTGCAATGGTTAGGGGCGGCGTACCTGGTACACCTAGGGATTGACGCCTTGCGGCACAGCAAGGAGCACGCTGAGGCGATGACCGACCTGAGCGGCGGCAAACCTTCTTTCTGGAAAACAGTCCGCCAGGGATACGCAGTTGGGGTTCTCAATCCGAAAACGCTGGTTTTCTTTGCCGCGATCTTGCCGCAGTTTACGGATAGGACTAAGGGTCATTTGACCTCGCAGCTGATTTTGCTCGGGACTATCTTCTGCCTCATCGCTTTAATCTCTGATGGAGCTTGGGGAATCGTCGCTGGGACGATTAGGGTCTGGCTCTCATCAAATACAAACCGGCTGGAAAGGCTTCGCATGGGCGGAGGGACGGTCATGATTGGTCTTGGCATCCTGACTTTTGTTAACTCAATTTTTCACTCCTAACGCTTCTCACCATTCTAAAAACAACCCACCTTTCTTAAAACAACCCACATTGAGCAAGTGGCGATCCCGCCAGATGTCTGCGCATTAGTACAGACTTCGGCTATAAATAATCCTTAAATAAGTAGGGGTGCTCCCCCGCTCGAGAGAAGTAGGTCACCATGGGCGATCCACGCGCCGCCATTAGTCCAAGTCATTTAACGTACGCCTGGGGCGACTGCCATCGCTGTCTATGGTTGCAATACAACCATTCTGTTGCTGCCCCGATGCAGATGCCGCTCATCGGAGATCTCGCTGATATGCAGGAGCGCTACTTCATAGGCGCCAAGACTTCAGATATGCACCCCGATCTTCCAGAAGGTCGCGTCCATTCGCACGGTGGATGGGTTGCCTCCGAAAATATTGTCGTCGATGGAATCGACTCTGGGTTATTCATCAGAGGAAAATATGACCTGCTCCTTGAATTCGCGGATGGCACCTTCGGGATCATCGATTGCAAATTACAGAAGAAGGATTATGACAAGAGTTCGTTTTACGCACCACAACTTGAGGCGTACGCCTTCAGCCTAGAAAATCCACAAAAAGATTCCCCTAAGAAGATTTCGTTGATTGGGCTTTATACCTGGTCGCTTGACCGAGCATCAGGGAATCTAACTGCTGGTTTTGGCTATCGCGTTAATAGTTCCTGGTTTCCGGCGGAGCGAAATCCACTGGCGCTTCAACAGCGTTTATCAGATTTGGTTCGAATGGTCCGAGGAGAATGCCCACCTGCTAAGGACGGTTGCGGAACGTGCGACTACGTTTATGCAAGACGAGAGATCTTAGGAAACGGCTAATTCTCTTCATTCTTTTTTAGCTCTTCCGCAATAGCGTTCTTTGCGTCTGAGGCGTACATGTCAACATAAACCTGTCCCGAAATTTTCTGTATACCGTGCATGATTTCATCGGTTACTGTGCGCAAAAATGTCAGATCGCTCGAATCACCTTCGAAGTACATTGGTTCGCCAAATACCATCTCAACGCGACGGACCTTTGGTACAACCTGCCCAGTAGGTTGAATCTCTGCGGTATTGAACATCGCGACAGGGACGACAGGCGCTCCCGAGTCAATGGCCATTCGCGCGATGCCAGTTCGGCCTTTATAAAGCCGTCCATCTGGGGAACGGGTACCCTCTGGATATATTCCAATACATTGACCTTCTTCGAGTAGCTTAAGACCGGTTCGAATCGCGGCTTCACTACGTCGCCCGCCGGAGCGATCAACGGGAACTTGCCCAAGGGCTTGGAAAGTAATTTTTTTAATAAATCCTTTAAAGCCTGGAGAAGTGAAGTACTCACTCTTTGCCATGAAAGTGACTTTTCGCGGAACAACGAGTGGCATAAAAATCGAGTCACTAAATGAGAGATGGTTGGAGGCAATAATTACTGGCCCAAGATTTGGAACCTGTCGAAGACCGGTCACTTTGGGCCTAAAAAGAACCATCAGAATGGGAGTTAGGAAGGACTTGAGAAATGTGTAGGCCACGTGCCTTGCGCTCCTTCCCATAAAAGTCTTGCAGCTGACCGGGGCTTGCCGGGCTAGAAACTCCAGCCGAAAGCTCAGGGGTCTAATTTAGGGGTTAATGACCACTCTGTGACACCATCTGAGCGTGACTTCCATATCAAACTCAGAAAGTTTTTACCTTTCTGGCGGAAAAACTGGCATTTTGCTGCTCCATGGCTTCACAGGTTCTCCCGCTTCAGTTCTTCCTTGGGCACAAGGAATTCATGATGCTGGTTTCACGGTTTCCGTCCCGCGTATTGCGGGACATGGAACGAAGTGGGAAGACCTCAATCGAAGCAGCTGGCAGGATTGGTACGACTCCGTTGAAACCGCCTTTCTTACCTTAAAAGCAAATTGCGATCGCGTCTTCGTTGGTGGCTTCTCAGTAGGTGGTGCACTTGCACTTAAACTTGCCCAGATTCGCGGAAGTGAAATCGAAGGTCTCTTACTTCTCAACCCATCAATCTTTGATGATCGAAATTTTTTCAAACTGGTTCCGATTCTCAAACACTTCCTTCCTTCAATTAAAGGTGGCGAAAGTGATGTGGCCCAACCGCATCCACCCAAACACGGATACGACCGAATTCCACTTAAGGCGTTGGATTCAGTGCGTGTACTCTGGAAACAAGTTGAACACGATCTCTATTTGGTGGATCTTCCAGTTTTGATCGGATACTCGATCAACGATCACGTTGTCAGTCCTAACTGTAGCCACACCGTCATCGACAACATCTCTTCACCAAGTATTCGAGAAATTGTTTTTGAACGATCGTTTCACAATGTTGCACTTGACTACGAAGTCCAAGATCTGATCGCAGAAAGTATCGAGTACATTCAAGATGTCCTCACTGGTGAATTCGAACGCACAAACGAAAGTGATGAAACAGAACTCATCAATGCCGAATTCGAATCAATAGTTTCGCAACTCTCACTCGATGAGTCGGCACCTACCACCTATCTCGATGAGCTCGATAGAAGAGGTGATGAGCATTTTGTGCACCCCGATCCGGAACTTCCACAAGTGGATCAATCAGCCCGCATCGCACTCATCTGTTTAATTGCTGGTCCTGCTTACCTGTTGCTCGAATACACGACCGGATTTACTTTCTTCGGTACCGGACCATGGCCGGGAGTTTTATTATTCATCGGAGGTGTCGTCGCATCAATAATCCGCTTGGCACGAAATGACGACGATTTTGATGATGGAGCAGAAGTTTAAATATTAACGACGAGCGAGATCTGCTACTCCAACGAGGCCTGCATCATTCCCAAGTTCTGCAACTAAAACTTTCGGAGCAGGATGCTTGCCGGAAAAAGGCATATATTTTTCGATAGCAGCACGAGTAGGTTTCATCAATAAATCCCCTGCATCAATTACTCCACCACCAATAACTACGCAAGCCGGATCCACAATTACGCAGATTGAGGCGATTCCAGCACCCAACCACTCTCCCGTTGTATTAAATGCGCCTACTGCAATCGGATCACCTTCGCGAGCGGCATCAGTTATGTGATTTCCCTTAATGCCTGCGATCGTTCCATCACCACGCGAAAGCAAAGATGCCCCACTTGCCGGATCCTTTTCGATGGCTTCAAGCAAATGGCGGTGCAACGCAGTTCCCGATGCATATTGTTCGAAACACCCAAACTTTCCGCAACCACATGGGTGACCGTCTGGAACAACTCGCATGTGGCCAAACTCTGCCGCGACTCCGAATGCTCCACGATAGAGCGCTCCGTTATTTACTAACCCGCCACCAATTCCGGTACCAACGGTGACCATCATCAGTTCACTCTCGCCGCGTCCAGCTCCATAAACTGCTTCACCCCAGGCCGCAGCGTTCGCATCATTTTCGATGACAACCGGGAGATTTATTTCGCGTGAGATTTCTGCCTTGAGATTAATTCCGTTCCACCCTGCAATATTTGGAGTTGCGAGCATAGTTTGCCGATCGGAGGAGACAAAACCCGCTGCTGATATCCCTACGCTGGTAGCGGAATGTTGGGCGAGCAATTCCTGGATGACGCCAATGATGGTCTGAGTAAGTGCGATTCCACCTACCTTAGGAGTGTCTTCACGATGGGTAGTAAGAATGTTGCCTTCCGAATCCACGACTCCGCCAAGAACTTTGGTGCCCCCGATATCTACACCGATGCTGAAGTTTTCCACCTGCGAAGGTTACCCTGTGAAGATAAATCCGCGTGAAGCGCTGAAAGTTCGCGTCTTTCCCACTAGCGTTCTCGCATGATCGAAACCTATCTGCCGGCAATCGTGCCGCACCCAACGTCGGGGAATATCACCAGCATCATCACTGGCCGGGCTGCCAATGAGCCAAATCGGGTGCTGCTCTCACGACCTTTGGGAAATGGCTGGCAACCTGTGACAGCGGTAGAACTCGATCAAGAGATTCGAAGCGTTGCAAAGGGTTTGATAGCCCACGGAGTCGCCAGAGGCGATCGTGTCGCCGTCATGGCCAAGACCCGATACGAGTGGACGATTTTGGATTTCGCAATTATCTATTGTGGCGCAATCACTGTTCCGATCTATGAAACGTCAAGCGCCGAGCAGGTGAAGTGGATCCTCAGCGACTCCGCCAGCGTCCTGTTAATCGTGGAGTCACCAACCCTTGCCCAAATGGCGAAGTCAGTCCTTCCGGCTACTTGCAATGAAGTTCTGATCATTACCGACGACGCACTCCCAATATTGGTTGCGGCTGGTCGGGAGATTGCAGATTCCAAGGTAGATGAACGGATCAACTCTCTAGGACCAGAGGATCTCATGACTCTGATTTACACCTCTGGTACTACAGGAAACCCAAAGGGAGTCACCTTCACTCACGGCAATTTTATTTCCGAATGTTCCAACGTCGTTCAATATGCGCACGTGGAGTTTTTAAAGCCAGGAGGATCCACACTACTTTTTCTACCCATCGCTCACGTATTTGGGAGAATGATTCAATTTGGCGCTATCTATGCCGGACTTCACCTAGCTCATTGCGGTGATATCAATCGCTTGCCGCAAGATCTTGGAACGTTTAAACCAACACTAGTTCTAGCAGTTCCTCGAATTTTCGAAAAGGTTTACAACAGCGCAGAAACGAAAGCTCTTGAAACCGGTAAGTCCAAAATATTTAAAAAAGCTGTCGATATAGCAGTTGAATATTCGCAGAGCCTAGACACCGGAAAATTTTCGGTCCGAAGTCGTGCACTCCATCTCCTCTTTGATCGTCTCGTGTATTCCAAGATTAGGGCAGGTTTAGGCGGTCGGGTTGATGCCGCCATTTCCGGTGGTGCGCCACTTAGTCCACGATTAGGACATTTCTTCCGCGGAGCTGGAATTAATATTCTTGAAGGCTACGGGCTTACCGAAACGACCGCCGCCTCTTCACTGAATGTGCGCTCCGCGCAAAAAATCGGAAGCGTTGGCCGACCAATACCGGGAACACGAATCAAGATAGCCCCAGATGGTGAAGTCCTAATAAAGGGAGCGGTTGTCATGCAAGGGTACTGGCAGAATCCACCTGCCACTCGCGAATCTATGAACGACGATGGCTATTTCAAATCTGGAGACTTAGGAACTATCGATGAAGATGGTTTCCTTTTTATCGTCGGTCGCAAAAAAGAAATAATTGTAACCTCAGGCGGAAAAAATGTTGCCCCAGAAATTCTCGAGGATCGCTTGCGGGCTCATCCACTCATCAGCCAGTGCATGGTCGTAGGAGACAACAAACCATTTATTGCTGCCCTCATCACGATCGATCCGGACGCAATTCGATCCTGGGCATCCACCAATAAGAAAGGTGGCGCAACTGTGGCTGAACTTGCAAAGGATCCTGCCCTCAACGATGTGATTCAAACTGCCGTCGATGAAGCCAACAAGGCGGTAAGCCGCGCTGAGTCAATTCGGAAATTTGTAATCCTCCCAGTGGATTTCACAATTGCCGATGGCCAATTGACCGCGAAACTCTCGGTGAAGCGTCATGTTGTCAATCAGCAATTTTCGCAAGAGATCGCCGACTTATTTGGGTGACATCTCTGATGAACGCGCGCGAATAGCTCGGGAACTGCACGATGGTATTGCGCAAGATCTTGCAGCGGTCGGATACGCGCTAGATTCTGAGATTGGACGTTCAGATGTCTCAGCCACTACTAGAAAGAGTCTGCGTTCGATCCGTGAAAATGTCACCCAACTTAGCGACACCTTGCGTAGGGAGATTTTTATGTTGCGTTCCAAGGTTTCTCCCACTCCACAAGAGGCGTTGAAAGATTCTTTAAATGCCCTCGGCGTCCTATTTACCTTGGAAGGCTCTCTTCCGGAGTCGGACGTGGGGTTGGAATTATTTAAAGTTATCCAGGAGATTTCTAGAAATGCTAATGCCCACGGCAGAGCCACCTCCCTGATCGTGACCATCACCCCTTCGCAAATATCCATTCATAACGATGGGAGAGAGTTCTCTGCTATTGAGTCCGAAGGTTTTGGACTACGGGGTATTGCCGAACGTTTGGATATCGTGGGATGGAAGATCTCTCCAAGCTCGAGTTTCAGACGCTTTGAAATAATTGCGGAACATTAGATGTTCGTTTTGGTAGTGGATGATCATGAACTTATTCGTCAGGGATTAATCCAAGCGCTTCGAGGTGCGGGGCATAACATTGTCGGTGAGGCAGCTAGTATCGCCGAAGCGCGAGCTGCGCTCTTGTTTACGAAGCCCGACTTGGTGCTAGTTGATGTCAACCTTCCAGATGGCTCCGGGCTTGAGCTGATAACACCACTGATCAAATTTGTGGTTCTTACACTTGGTGATGACCCGGATTCGCTGCGAATTGCACACGAGCGTGGAGCGGCTGCATACGTGCTCAAAGGAGAACCGGTCTCACACCTTCTATCAGTGATAGAACAATTGGAGAATTCCACCTACCATTTTGCCGCTCCAGCACTTCCTCATAATCGCTTTGATTTAACACAACGTGAACTCGATGTCATTCAAATTCTTCAAACTGGGTGGAGTGCCAAAGAGATGGGCTCACACCTCTTCCTGTCGGAGGCGACCATAAAATCGCACATGGCGGCTATCTATCGGAAATTAGCTGTGAAGAATCGCACTCAAGCGATCGTTGTTGCATTAGCTAATAGATTGATCGCCGAATAACACTTCTTTAAACCGTTGACCCCAAATCTGCCATCCCCACCTTTCGACGGCCCATGCTCTGCCTGCTAATCCCATCTCATGCAACCGCGACGGATGATCGAGTAAATCATTGATTGCTGCAGCTATTGAATTGATGTTTGATCCATCGACTACCACGCCAGTTATTCCATCAAGAACTGCATCCGGGGCACCACCCGATGCTCCGGCCAAAACAGGAATCGCGCAAGCACTTGCTTCCAGATAAACAATTCCAAGTCCTTCAACCTCTAACCCGGCCAAGCGCGAACGAGAAGGCATGACAAAGAGATCACCTAGCCGAAAGTATTCTGGTAATTTCTTGTACGCAACGCGACCAACGAAGCGAACATAATTCGATAAATCGTGCCGTGCAATCAGTTGATCGAGTTTCTTTTGCCGTGGTCCAACTCCGACGTAAACGAGCACCACATCCGGATGTCGACGAATGATTTCGGGAAGTGCTTCAAGCAATTTATCCTGACCTTTGCGATGCACAAGTCGCCCGACAGATACAAGAACTTGATGGCCTGCGAGATCAAGTTCCTGAATGAGTGCCGCAGATTTTGGACCAGGGGTGAAATGATCAATCGGAATTCCGGGGGCAATCTGCACTAGCTGACAGTTAGTGCTTACGCGTGAACTCATGGCCCTTTTTGTAAATTCACCAAGGTATGTCAAAACATCAATAGCTTTTGTTGAGTGAGAAAAAATCCAGCTAAACGGCGGGAGCTTCGCCCACCAAACTTCGTGTCCATGAGTAAGTGCAACGAGACGTCTTGCGCCACTTTTCTTAAGTAATCCAGCCATCCAAGCCAGTGGCATGGCAGCGCCGAACCAGATGATTTCGCTCCCTTGTTTTTTCATTACTTCCCTGACGCGACGATTGACGAACGGAGTGGGAAGCAAAATTGAATTCTTGTCTCTAAAAATAATCACGCCGGTCTTAGCGCTCAATTCGTTGTCAAACTCTTCGCTACCTGTTTGGGAAGCCGTGTAAATAGCTATCTGATCACCATCTAGTCGATCTAGCAATCCCAAAATAAAAGTTTCTATCCCACCAGCACGCGGTCCTAGGTCGTTGGTAACGAGAAGCACTTTGCGCGTTGACACTCGGTAAGGCTAGTCAGCGTAGCGGGCAGTTCCAAAATCTTGAGCGACTAGGTACTCGGGGAATTAAATAACTGATCAAGCATGAAAACGAAGAGGAGGTACCAACCCTTTATCGGAAAGTGCCGCAATTGCATTGACTTCGGCACGGGAAATATCAGCGGTAGGTCTTTCTGAGATCGTTAAAAGTACAGAAACAACACAATCCGAGCAGGCTAGATCGCGCATGGTGCAGGTATCGCAGTCGATGATCATGATATGAGGGTAAATCCCACCACTGACACTTACAGTTGCGCTATGGGAATTCGAGTAGCCGCGAACCTGGTTGTTGGTCTGGATGGTTCAACCACATACAACGGAACCTCAAAAGGGCTCTCCTTCCCCGCCGATCGACTTCGATTCCACCGACTGAGAGCCGAATTCCAAGCAATCCTTATCGGCAGCAATACCGCGAAAAACGAGCCTTACGGCAAAACCCCCCTCCCTTTAATAGTGCTCTCTCACCATCCTCTCCCTGAACTCATCAAAACGAATGAACGGGCGGTCCTTTGGGATCTCTCTCTTCCAGCGGCGATCACCCGAGCAAAGCAGGAATATGGAGATTTGCTCGTTGAAGCAGGGCCGAAGCTGATTGCAGCGGCGATGGGCTGGGGACTGCTCACCGAACTTTTTATAACTATTTCACCCACCAGTCCAGGCGAAAACCAGATCGATTTACACGAATTTATCGTCGGCGCTGAAGAGATTTCCAGAGAAACAATTAAGGATCTCCCTGGCGCTCTTTTCTTGCACTATCGGCTCGCGCCTTCCCACGATTAATCTCCGCTCAAATTACCCTTATCCCATGGCCGGGGAGATGAATATTGAAAGAAATGCGAAAGAATTTGATGAAATCCTGACCGATATTCGCGCCATTTCAACCCGTGCCGAGTTAATCGTCGAAGAAATTCCAGCTCCTCAAAAACTTGCCCCCTTCGCTTTTGCGATGACCGCGGATACAAATGACGACGTGGGTACCGCTCGTTTTGTTCTACTACATGATCCGGCCGGTCAAGAGGGTTGGGGTGGAAATTTTCGCTGCGTCACTTTTGTTCGCGCCGAAGTGGATGACGAGATGGCATCCGATCCAATCGTGGCAAACGTGGGGTGGAGTTGGCTCATTGAATCATTAGAAAAATTTGGCTGCCACTATGTTCAACCGAGTGGAACAGTCACTCGAGTTTCCAGTGCCTCTTTCGGAACCTTAGGGGAACGCGCGGACGATTCTGAACTCGAAGTACGCGCTTCCTGGACTCCAACAAATGGCGAAGCGATCGTGCAACATGTTCGCGCCTGGCTGGATCTACTTGAACATTGTGCCGGGCTAGAACCAATTCCAGAAGGGGTCACTACTTTAACCCGTAGCCACCTCACTCAATAGTAGATTCTCCCCATGCCAGAGCCTTTATTGACCCCACGATCTGGCCTTCCAGAATTGATCATCGATCAAGCTGGGTTCCTCGATGCACTCAACGCACTTAAGGCAGGGATAGGTCCCATTGCCGTGGATGCTGAGCGCGCCTCTGGTTACCGATACAGCCAACGGGCATACCTGATTCAACTCTTTCGGAGGGGCGGCGGACTTCACCTCATTGATCCAATCGCCGTGAGCGATCCAAAGCTTTGGAAAGAAATGGATGAATCCTTTAAGGATTGTGAGTGGATCATCCATGCGAGCACCCAAGATCTACCGTGTCTTCGAGAACTTGGAATCAACCCCACAATTCTTTTCGACACTGAACTAGGTGGCCGTATTGCAGGATGCGAAAGAGTTGGACTCGGCCCACTCTGTGAATCGCTTTTAGACCTTGTTCTCGCAAAAGAACATAGCGCTGTCGACTGGTCGATTCGACCACTTCACCAGGACTGGCTGAACTATGCGGCGCTCGATGTCGATGTTCTTGTTGATCTCCGTGATGCAGTTGAAGCGTTACTTATTGAACGTGGCAAGATGACGTGGGCGGCAGAAGATTTTGTACAGATATTAAAAAATCCTCCTAACCCACCACGTCTTGACCCTTGGCGTAGGACTTCAGGTATGCATAAAGTTCGAGATCGAATGACTTTGGCAATTATTAGGGCACTGTGGGCTGCTCGCGATGAATTTGCGCGGGAGATAGATCTGGCGCCGGGACGAGTATTTAACGATGAAGCGCTCGTTGAAATCGCCACCAAGCGCCCAACGACGATTGACGAATTCACAAAAATAATTAAGCGGCGAAGCCGAGTTACAAATGCTCCGACAACCGAATGGTTTTCGCTCATGAAACAAACTCTTGAATTACCCGACACCGAACTACCGGTGCTGCGAACTCCAAGCGTTGGATTGCCTCCCATCAAACTCTGGAAAGACAGAAACCCATTGGGTAACGCCAGACTCTCCCATGCAAGGGCCGCGGTAGCGCAACGTGCAGCTGAACTGGAAATTCCCGTTGAAAACTTGATCTCTCCGGAAGTGATTAGGCAGCTGGTGTGGAAAAACCCGCCTGAGTCGGAGATAGAGGAGTACATCAAAAAACTGTTGCTAGAAAATGGCGCTCGCTCATGGCAAGCCGAACAGATAACTTCTGTTCTGGTTGAACCAATGCGTGCTACCGAGCCGCTCCCCCCAGCCCAGACAGTTCCCGCCGAAGAATTATCCGAAAGTTCATCTGTCGAATGATGGACTGGGATTTTTAACGGCCATAAACTCCCCTTTGCCTACCGGAACCAGGCAACAGGTATATCGTCCTGAGGACTGAACCTTTAAAACGAATTCTGATAACTCCTCGCGATGTGAAATCGCATTATCGACAACTAACGTTCCGTAAGGTTTCAACACCCGATCGATTTCAACCCATAAATTTAGGTATTCACTTCGCTCAGCATCAAGAAAAAGAAGATCCACTTGAGCACTCGGCAAAGAAGCGAGGGTTGTTGAAGCATCCCCAGTTATCAGGGTTATATATTCCTCTAAATTGAATTTCTTAAAATTTTCGCGAGCTAATTCGATCTTGATTTCCGATTTCTCAACCGTGGTGACGATGCCACCTAGTTTTGCACACGTGTTTGCTATCCAAAGTGTTGAATAACCGTTCGACGTCCCTATTTCAAGAATATTTTTGGCCTGGCTTGCCACTATGAGAGACGATAAGAACTCTCCAGTAGCAAAAGTTATGTTGAGCATCCGTTTTGAACGCTCCAAATTGAGGGAATCATTGCGCTCCCCGAAATCTTCGAGTTTTCTCATCTCGGAGAAAAAATCACTTTCCATCTACTCAATATATTCCAATCCAATTTTCAATCCCTTTATTCTTCAATAAGCGGGCTATTTTCTTGAACGCCCGCTAGTGACCTGAATTACGCAACATAAAAGTTGCTTAATTCCCTACTGGGAGATTAGGCTCGTGGCATGATTCCAACCTTCGTGATCTTCCTTCGGGAAGGCATCGAAGCGGCCATGATCATCGCGATTCTCCTTGCCTACCTCAAACGCGTTGGTCAACGCCATCTCTTTCGCGATGTCTATTTGGGGGTCGGGGCTGCGTTTGGCTTAATTTTCGCCGGCGGTATTGCTGCCTACCTCTTGATTGACCAATACAGCGGCTCGAATGTCCAGACCTACTTTGAGACCGCCACCTACTTGCTGGCCGCGGCAATTCTCACCTACATGACATTTTGGATGCAAAGCCATGCACGTGGACTCTCCAATGATCTAGCCCACAAGAGTGATCTCGCGATCTCCAAAGGTGGTCGCTGGGGTCTTGGACTTCTCGCCTTCCAGGCTGTTGGACGTGAAGGGCTAGAAACAATGGTCTTTACCTTGGCAATCATCTTCGCCAATTCGAAGCAGGCCGGCACCCCCGTCGAAGGCAACTTGCTTTGGCTGGGAGCGGTTCTCGGACTCATTACGGCTATAGTCATCGCAATTGGCATTTATCGACTGGGTGCTCGAATTAATCTTCGGCTCTTTTTCCGGGTCTTAGGGGTTGCACTTATTATTTTTGCTGCGGGGTTATTAGCTGACGCAATTCAAAATATGCAGGAACTGAATTGGTTGCCGTTCATGCATCATGCGCTCTGGAATTCTTCTGGCTTCATAGCAGAAGGATCTAACTTCGGAGATGTCCTGCACTCGCTGGTTGGTTACGCCGAGCGACCAACAACGCTTCAAGCGCTGGTATGGGTAATTTATTTGGTTGCGGGAACCACGTTATTTCTGCGAATGGGGCGACGAAAGAAGCAAGTATCAGTTTGATTCTTGCCGTACCGGTCGATCGGAATCTTGTGAAAGTTCAATTTCTTTGAGGGTCAGCGACCAACTCACCAATGAACGTGTGATTGTCTGAACCGTGATCCCCAAATCGCTCAGGATTTCTTCTCGCTTGGAATGTTCAATGAATTCAAGCGGTACACCGATCGAATGAATCGGCACATTTAAGCCTTCTTCGCGGAATAGTTCGGAGACCGTGCTTGCGATTCCCCCATGCTTGATGCCATCTTCAATGATCACAATGCTCTTATAACGCCTTGCCATAGTTAGCAAAGACGACGGAAGCGGCTTGACCCAGCGAGGATCGATTACGGTCACGCCTACGCCTTCACGATAAGCCTGCGCGGCGGCTTCAACGGCCATGGTGGCCATCGCCCCAACACTCAGCAAAAGTATGTCGGCACTTTCACCGCGATATAACACATCAATTCCATCGCGACGTTCAAACGCCGGAATATCCGCGCACACCGCGCCCTTTGGATAACGAATAACGGTCGGGGCATCATTCACATCAATTGCCTCGCGAAGGACTTCTTTTAATCTAGATCCATCCCGGGGTGCAGCCACACGTAGGGTGGGAACAATTCCTGAAAGTGCAAGATCCCAAATTCCGTGGTGCGAAGGACCGTCGTCACCGGTAACACCAGCGCGGTCAAGAACAAATGTAACTCCCGCTTTATGCAGCGAAACGTCAAGAAGTAGTTGATCGAAGGCTCGGTTAAGGAAGGTTGAGTAAATAGCGACAACTGGATGCAATCCGGTAAACGCCATTCCAGCCGCCGAAGTCGTCGCGTGCTGTTCTGCGATGCCCACATCAAAGGTTCGATCTGGGAAAGCCGCTTGGAACTGATCCAGTCCAGTAGGGCCCAACATCGCCGCGGTGACCGCTACTACTTCGGGGTGTTCGGTGCCAATTTCGACCAATTCCTTGGCAAAGACCGAAGTCCAAGACGGAGCAGCTTTCTTCAGTGGAAGTCCAGTCAGTGGATTAACAACACCGACAGCATGGAACTTTTCGGCTTCGTCGTTAATCGCGGGTGCATGGCCCCGTCCTTTTTCGGTGATCACATGAACGAGAACCGGAGCGTTGAAATTTTTGGCATGGGTAAATGCGCTTTCAAGAGCCTCGATATTGTGACCATCAACCGGACCAAAGTACTTAAGCCCTAAATCCTCAAACATTCCCTGTGGTGCGACAATATCTTTGATTCCTTTTTTAACTCCGTGCAAAGTTTCATAGATTGGTTGTCCGACGACTGGAGTTCGCTCAAGAAAACTCTTACCCCAATCAAGGAACTTTTCATAGCCACTTGTTGTGCGCAACGTTGAAAGGTAGGTAGCAACACCACCAATGGTCGGCGAATACGAGCGCTCATTGTCATTCACGATAATGACCAGCGGTAGGTCGGAATTAGCAGCAATATTGTTGAGGGCTTCCCACGCCATTCCCCCAGTTAGCGCGCCGTCTCCGACGACACATACAACGGCCCGATTTTTGATCCCTTGCACACTAAAACCGCGTGCAATTCCATCAGCCCAACTGAGCGCTCCTGAGGCATGTGAATTTTCGATGACATCGTGTTCTGACTCTGAGCGATTTGGATACCCTGCCAACCCGCCGCGCTGGCGAAGCGTGTCGAAACCTTCTTGTCTCCCAGTCAATATTTTGTGCACATAGGACTGATGACCAGTGTCAAAAACAATCACATCTTTTGGGGAATCGAAGGTGCGGTGCATCGCAATAGTAAGTTCTACTACCCCAAGATTTGGCCCTAGGTGTCCCCCGGACTTCGATACTTTCTCTACGAGGAATTCCCGAATTTCACTGGCCAGAACGACCAGTTGATCATGGCTGAGGTCTCGCAAATCCGCCGGAGATTTGATTGCAGGCAAAATGCGAGGGTGGGACGACATGCCGCAATTCTACGGGTGGAGTCGGCTCATTGCGAGGTGGGGCTACACCTCAATTAAATGAGATTTATTTGAGAAGTGAGCGCAAGACGAATTGCATGATTCCACCGTGACGGTAGTAATCTGCCTCACCTGGCGTATCAATGCGTAATTGAGCTTCGAAAGTAACATCCCCCGCCTTCACCGTAAGAGTCTTTGGGGCTGGTCCGAAATTTAGCGCTTCAATTCCAGTAATCTCAAAAGTTTCCGATCCAGTCAATCCAAGAGTTTTGGCGCTTTCACCATTGATAAATTGAAGTGGGAGAACTCCCATCCCAATGAGATTGGAACGGTGAATGCGCTCAAAAGATTCTGCGATGACTGCGCGCACCCCAAGAAGTGCCGTCCCCTTTGCAGCCCAATCGCGTGATGAACCAGAACCATATTCTTTGCCAGCCAAAATCACGAGTGGAACTCCAGCTGATTGATATTCACTTGAGGCGTCGTAAATTGTCGCTTGCTCTCCGTTTCGCAAGAAGTTTCGGGTAAATCCTCCCTCAACTCCGTCGAGAAGTAGATTCTTCAGCCGAATATTTGCGAAAGTCCCGCGGATCATTACTTCATGATTTCCGCGCCTAGATCCATAAGAATTGAAATCTCCGCGTGCAATCCCATGTTCTGCCAAATATTTTCCGGCAGGTGAATCAACTTTTATATTACCCGCAGGAGAAATGTGATCTGTTGTCACTGAATCTCCCAAGATGGCCAAAACGCGTGCATGTGAAATATTAGTTACCGGCTTTGGCTCCCGCGGCATTCCGTCAAAATATGGAGGTTTTCTGACGTATGTGGAATCGCTTTCCCATTCGAAAGTTTTGCCTGTGGGAGTTTCAAGAGATTTCCAGCGGTAATCACCATCGAATACCGTTGCATAATCCTTCTTAAACATATCGGAAGAGATGCAAGAAGCAATTACGCCGTCGATCTCTGCCGCGCTCGGCCAAATGTCCTTCAGGAAAACTGGTGCACCACTCTGATCATTTCCAATTGGATCATTATCAAAATCATGATTCATGGTGCCGGTAAGGGCGTAGGCGACCACAAGTGGCGGTGATGCTAGGTAATTCATCTTCACGTCTGGACTGATGCGGCCTTCGAAATTACGGTTTCCTGAAAGGACTGCAGTAACTGCGAGATCGTTCTCATTAATTGCTTTACTGATCTCAACGGGAAGTGGACCAGAATTGCCGATACAGGTGACGCATCCATATCCAACAAGATTGAAGCCAAGTTGCTCCATGTATCGCGTGAGATCGGCCTTGTTGTAATAATCCGAGATCGGAAGAGCACACG
>CAIYQS010000135.1 GCA_903928395.1 uncultured Actinomycetes bacterium
GGTGATGGATTTACGCTCAAGAGTGACGAGGTTGATCGCCTTCTGCTTGAACTCCAAGGGGTAACGACTGGACATTTCTTCTCCTTTTTAGAGGTCAGGAGTGTCTAGCGTTTTTCGCGCAGGTCCACAGGTTAAGCGTCACCTTAAGATTCAAATTCTACTGATGATACGATGTAGGGAAGAATTACAGGGATTTCGCCGGAGGAAATTTGAATTTTGACATTGTGACCTTTGCGTCGATTGGGAAATCATATAACTCAAGAGACTATTCCCCACAACTAATGCAGCTTCAAAACGAATTGTCGGATTCTGGCGTCCGACTGTGGGCATATAATCAAAACGACATTAATAGAAATGAAATTCCTTGTTCTCGCGCTTTTTGGGTTTTAAGAAAAGGCGCGGGATCGTGGGTCTGGAAACCCTACGTAATTAGGGAAGCGGCCACATGCTCTAAGGCTCGTTACCTCCTCTACATGGATGTTGATCTAAGAATATTGAATCTTGATGTGGCGGAACTTATATCTTCGTTAGACGGGAAACCAGCGGCCGCGTTCGAAATGCAGGATAAAATCTCTGACTGGAGTTCGAAAAAGTGCTTGGATTTTTTCAGCAAAGCAGTGATCCAAGACTCCAAAAGCTACGCATCTGGATTGATACTTTTTGACACCGAACATCATCGATTTTCGGAATGGCTCGCTACATGGGAGAACCTGCTAGTTGATCCAAGATTAATTTTGGATCCTTTTTTTTCAATTCACAACTCTCACCGCCATGATCAAACCATACTAAGTTCCTTGATCGTATCTGGTGCGATTGAAGTGTCTAAATTGCCCTCGGAGGTCCTTGTTTATTCACCTCCGGATTTAGACGCGATAGTTGCAAATCCCGCAAAAAGTGTTTTTTTACATGCAAGATCACCACAAAGTACAACACGTTTTAATTTCCGGAAATTTATCTCATTCCTCTTCCATAAGGTTCAATTAATACAATTCTGGGGGATTTTTTTCATTTCGAAATGAACTTGGAATTCATTAGTATGACGTTTCATGAGAAAGTCGACATTCTTATCGATTTAAGAAGATCGTTCTTTTAACAAATTCAAGAAATTCACTGCATCTGAGCTTCATCTTCAAAAAGTATTAAGTTTCAATAAATTTTGGATATCAAACTCGCTTGGTTTCATCGAAAATTGACTTCTTTTTTTAAAGAGCGACCAGGTAAATACGTAGTCCCTTACTATTCCAGAAGTACCGTAACAGGTATCAGTAGTCATTCCTGCTGAAATGGCTATCGACTCAAAATATGGATACTGGTGATACCTCGGTGTAATTTCAACATATCTGCAACCAACTTTTCCAAAGACCAATCCAGCCATCGAAGCACCGTGCACCCCTACAATTACGTTGGCGGTTGAAAAGGCCGTCCAGGGCGTTTCAAGGCTTATCGGGTCGATGGTAACAATTCCAAAGTTGTTGAGTTCTCGTCTCATTTCCTCTTGAACCAAAAATTTCCTTGGGAAGTCATTTCGCGAAACAAAAACGCGATCAAATGTCGGTGTACGCGTCGCAATATTCTTATAAAAATTTGGCAACTCTGATGAATAAACTCGGTTATACCCGGGTATTGTGGGCACAGTTAGATCTTCCACGAAAAACGTTCTCGCATCTCCTACTTGCACCAAGTTTAATTCAGCAGGGAATAGAGAGCGCAACAAAATTTGTGCGTGTGCTCCGGGAAATGTCGGAATTAATATTTGATCAAAGTCTGATAATTCCAAACTCGAGTCACTTAAGGTGGCAAGTCTTCCAATAGAATCGAGTACAAAATGACCCCAGTTCAAATTTCCCCAATGCGAAAGTAGACTCAAGGTCCTACCCCTTAATACTTTGGGCATAACCTGACTTTTTGAAAATAGGTTTTGGTATTCCCCTCTTCTTAATTTGTCTATTTTTTTAGATTCCTTGCCAGAGTACCAATTCAAGTACTCATGGATATTATTCTCGGAGTCAACGACAATGCCATTTGGTGCGACAAGAAGAGCCGCTTTCAAATTCGCAATACCAGCAACATAACCCCGGTAGGCGAGCAACCTATTGGTTCTAATGAGATCTTGCTGCGTATCAGCACAGAATTCCTCGATGAGTTCAAATGATAGGCTTTTAGGGGTCCAGGTCACCAAGGCACTACGATTTGGATTTCTGAGTGTTTTAATTTCTGATACCATCCTCGGGTGAACCTCAAAGAAATTATTTATGAACGTTACCAGAATGTTCTAAATTCAGGGGACAAGGTAATGCTTGTTAATTTTCCGGTTCATTTTAATGTCGGGGACCAGGCCATATTTTTGGGCGAAGCAAAGATTATCGAATTTTTTGGAGCTTCACTAGTTTCAGTACATTCCAATTTTGCAGTCGGGGATCTAGAAACTCATATTATGCGAGTTTTAAAGAACTCCAAGTCCCTTCCGGTTATCGCAATTCATGGTGGCGGAAGTTTCGGGTCAATTTGGCCAAAGGAAGAAATTGCACGCGTACGCTATTTAGAGTTAGCCATTAAATACTCTCTGAAAGTTATACAGTTTCCGCAATCCGTTAATTTCCAAGATGACTTCCAACTTAATTCAATTGAGATTATTAGAAAATATCAAGATCAGAATGAAATATATGTGTTCGCTCGAGACATCCCAAGTCAATCTGCTTTGGATAAATTTGGAATCAAAGCTATTTTATGTCCCGATTCTGCACATGTACTCGAACTCATGAACGAATCTCCGTCCACCGCACAATTCACAATTCTGAAGCGACGTGACAAAGAATCCTCAAATGAATCTCTTAAATATCCAGGGATGGAATGGGATTGGGTAGATTCCATTTCTAAAGGAATGCGATTTGTTAGATTAATGATGCGAATTTACGGTGGGCTTGGCAGATACCTTCCTTGGGGGACTAATAGCTATTCTCGGCGATATTCGATGTGGTTTTCTACAAAGATTATGGATTCTGGTTTAAGAAGAATGCAACAATCTCAAATAATTTACACAGATAGATTGCATGCTGTGCTTTTAAGTCAAATGTCTGAAATTGAGGTTATCCTTGTGAGAGACCGGTATTCCAAAATTAGAAACTATCTGGAAACTTGGAATCTAGCCACGAATTTGAAAATATTGGATGCCTGGCCCAATGACTTGAAATCTTTTCCTAAGGTCGGATGAACCCGTATATGCGACCTGAAAAGTTACAAAATGTAAAAAGGAAGCCTTGAGTGCGCCAATAACCTTTACCAACTAGATATCCAACTACCGGACCAAAGATCAGTGCCAATGATTGAAATTTACGACTCGGAAATAAATTCTCCTTCAAATAGTAGCCAGTTCCGGCACCATAATAAAAAGACTTTTTTGAATATTGCTTAAAAGATAGGGATCGTTTAGTCGTTGGATTAATACACTCAATTTGGGGCTGACTAATAATCTGATATCCCTTTCTCAGGGCTTCATGCAGTAAGTGCGCGCCTTCGCCACTCTGATAGGGCGATGAACTCCCCGATCCGATGCCTTCGTCAAATTTAAGTCCGTTAACGAAAAGAATTATTGGAAACACAATCGCTGGTTCATACGCCCGCATCACGTGTCTTGAATTTTCGTATTTGTGAAATGGTGAAAGAAGAACTTCACCTTGATCTGAAACCCAAGAACCAACCGCAATTGCGTCCTCGTGCAGGAGTAGATGTTCTCGGATTAATTCAATTGTGTCAGGAGCATATTTGCTCAAATCATTTGGAAAAACAATGCCCTTGGGGCTTTTCAAGCTATTGATAATAAAATCTATCCCGATATTTCTTCCACGAGATAAACCTAGAGTTTGAGTATCAATCACCGTTATAAATCTTCCTGAAAATACCTGATCCGTTAGAATTAAACTCTCTCCGGATTGATTCACAACGACAAAACAATCGCCCGGTGATGATGCTTGGACCAACTGTTGGAGTGATAGACAAATATTTTCAATCGACCTAATAGAAATTACAAAAGCTATCTGACATGCTCTGTTGTTTATCATTTTTCAGTTAGATTGAAGGCGGGCGGATTTATTAGACCCAGGAATAGAATTAAGAATCCCAAATCAAATTGGATAGGTTGGACGAGAATTCCTACTCCAGTAAATGCAAGGGCTGCGCTAATTAAGAAAACTCGGTTGAATTTTGAAGCAAACCAAATTCCCAACAATAAACTGGATATAAAAAGAAAACCTAAGACTGGGCTAGATCTCAACAAACTCAAATAATTAATCTGGTAGATGGTCGCATTTGACACAAAATTGTTTTGATTGAATCCAATACCTCTTTGTATCAGAGAATTGGTTCCACCATTTTGCAATTCTACGAGGACAACTAATTTAAGAACCTTTAATCCGATGATGAGTAGCACGGGTGAGGACAACAAAGCGGAAAAGAGTAGTGGCCTATTCCTTCGGTGTACGTACAAATATCCTAGAAGAAGAGAAAACAAACTTATCAAGATAATCGAGTAACTTTGACTTGCAAGCAAACCCAAAAGATTTCCAATCGCAGTGAAAACTTTTAATTTTCCACTGAAATAAGTCATTCCTATGCCAAGCGACAGGAGGCTTAAAGTGCCCCATAGACCCGGCTCACCGGTGAATCCGACGAATCGTGGAATTCCATGAAAAATACTGTGTCCTCCCCCCGTGATGATTCCAGAACCCCACTTGATATAAGAAAATCCAACACGTTTGTATATTGCCCCTGGAAAAGATGCGTAGTGCTTCTGTTGAGGATCGAGCAATAGAAAATAAATCCAGTAAATGATATTTAGACTTGCCACGGCACTTGCTATCACCTGTAGGAACATTAAGAAAAAGTTACGAAAAGAGAACATTAAGAGACAAAAAAGAATTGCGTTTGTGGTGTAAAGAAATTGACCAAATGCTTGGTGGGATAAACGAACTTGAAGGAGCCAAGCTAGAAGAAATGGGAGCGCAACAAGTGCGGGCTGTTTGAGTGAGGTGAAATCATTGGTGCCTAGAACATTAGTTCTGTAAAGTAGACCAAGGAAAAGAGTTCCGTTCGTCACTAAGAATATTAATAAACTAAGGTGACCGGAATTTTCTCCGATTAAACTAGGAGTTGCAAAGCAAAAGCCTAGAACTGGAACAATAACTAGTGGATTAATTTTAATGTTAGCTGCAAAGAGCAAAAAGAAACCACCAGAAATACTTTCAAAGATTTCAGAAAGGAACGGGTCAGAGTTCTTCAGTGCGAAAACAACAAAAATTGTGGAATAAAAAAGGCAAAAAAATCTTGCTTCAAACAGGCTAGCAGTTTTAGAATATCTCAAACCCTTAGTAAGATAATCAGGCATAAATGTCTTTTCCTTTTTTTCTCAACCTTCGAGACCAAAACAGTCTCACAAAGGGGGTGAATAGCCGAACCGGGAGTGCGTACCATATCTTTTCATCTTTTAATATTTGATTCCAATCTTTAGCATGTTCCTTTCTTGATCGTGTGGAAAGTCCGCCGGAGTAGAATCTGGAAACCACTTTTGGCAATGAAACGGGTTTTCCTATTCCCAATAGTCGCAGGTGAGCAAGCATGTCTGCAGAGATTTTTCGAGATTCGTCGAATCCACCAATTTTGCGAAGCGCATCTATTCGGTAAACCGTAGCCTGTTGCTGAATTACTTTAATGCCGAGTCCGAACAAAAATTTGTTGAATGGGGTGATTTGATAAACATTGGACCATTTTTTGTTTACGTCACAGACTATTAGATTTGCATAGCCCCAGTTTGAATTCGACGCTTCAATACCACTAACGAGTTCAATTATTCCTTCTTCATCTAAAAGCTCATCGCCAGCATTTAAGAAATAGATAAATTCGGGGCCAGCATTCATTTGAATCGCAAAATTGAAAGCCGAGTAAACTCCGGTATCGGAGGCTTGGATGTATTTCACGCTGTCCGAATGAGTGGAACGCCATCTCTCTGCAATCTCACGACAGGCATCTCCATTTTCAATAATTACGTGAAAAAAAGCCTCGTTGAGAGGTTCCAAGGATTGAAGGGTCCTCTGTAAGCCCGCTGGATCGTTCTTGACCGCAGTAACAATCAATATCGGTTCCTGCATCAGAAATTACCTGTATTCACTAGGGACTTTTACTCGTATCTACTCTTTCAGCGCCCATCTTATAGCCCTCCTCTAGGAAACCTAAAACGAGCAAACTGAGAGACTACAGAAGGAAAAATAGAAGTTAGGGCGGTGCGTTCATCGAGAAAATTGGCTCTGCTTTATCTCAGACCCTTTAAAATCTCGCCAATTCTTTG
Organism: uncultured Actinomycetes bacterium; assembly: GCA_903928395.1. Taxonomy (GTDB): domain Bacteria; phylum Actinomycetota; class Actinomycetes; order Nanopelagicales; family Nanopelagicaceae; genus PALSA-747. The sequence continues at coordinate 6,338 of CAIYQS010000135.1, forward strand.
CTTCGCTTGTGCCTTAGACAAATGGCTCTGGGCGTAAAGAACCCCTGCCTCCGACATTTCACGCACCTTTGAGGGAGACTTCAAAAGGTCACGGATTGCATCGGCAAGTTGGTCTGGCCGATTTGGAGAAACAACTATTGCGGCTCCGCCAGTATTTGCGAGTTCCGATGCGCACGAGCCTCCCGCGCTCACCGCCGCAACTATTGGCCTCCCGGCCGTCAAATATGATGTGAGTTTGCTTGGCAACGACATATCTCCGACCGAATCCTTTTCGTTCACAAGGAGAATATCGGCTGCCAAAAGAAGATTCGGATATTCCAAATCACTCACTGAATCAAGAAATTCGATTTTGGAAACTCCGACAGCGAGGGTTTGTAACGCTGCCTTCTGATTGCCATCTCCGCATAGAATGAATTTAATTGACGGGTCGTTCTCAAACAATCTCGCAGTACTAATTAAATTGCCGAGATCTTGCTTGAGCCCCATATTTCCCGTGTGAAGAAGGATCGCATCAGTTTCCGTCCAACCGAATTCTGCTCTTGCTTCTTCTCGAGTCCTTGAAGCGCTAGATATGTGCGTCCAGTTAGGGAAATTTAGAATGCGATCCGTCGGTAAGTTGGAAGTCTCTACGTACTGCTTAAAGTTTGGAGATACAACGCAGACTCGAGTTGAATTGCGGAATGCTAACTTTTCGAGATCCCCCACAAACTTTCCTACCTTGGAATTAACCTTCAAACCACTTTTAGTTACGGCTTCCCCTAAGACATCTTGCACAACCGTAACAAGTTGCACCCTATATCTCTTGGCAAAATACACACCTAATAACGCACCGCTCAAACTTGGAGTCGAGGCGATGACGACATTTGGTTTTCTAGACGGTTTAGAAAACAGGGCATTTAAATAAAACGTCATTTCCCAAACGATTCGACGCATCATCGTTTGTTTTCCTGGAACAAAGTGTCGAAACCGTCGAACCAACACTCCTTTGCGTTGTTCGGAATATCTCAATCGAAATTTATCGGATGGTAGAACACTCCACGATGGATAGTGGGGAATCCCAGCATAGGCTTCCACTCGGTGCCCGTCCTCGGCGAGCATTTCAGCCAATCCGGAAGTGTAAGGAGCACTTCCAGTTGGCTCAGGCGCGTAATTGATGCCTATAACGAGTACGTTCAAATGATCACTCTTTAGATTTTCATTAAGCAAAGAAGCCACTTTTTTCCGAATTAGCTTTCCAGTCAGTCAAGGCGGACTTTAAGTCCCACTCCCATGCGAAATCCATTTCAATTAGAACGGCGGGAGTAATATTTGTGGCCCGAACTAACTTCAAAACTCTGGCTCCCAAAGTTGAGAGTGGGCCAGGGAAATGGGTCAACAAATTCCCTGCCGTTGCAATTGGCAAAGAAATTGGCTTGGCGTAGCCCGCGACCGAGTGGAAAGTATCGCAAATCTGACCAATTGTATAACTTTCTGGGTAGCAGAAATTGTAAGTAATCTCGGTGTTGTCAGCCCGGTCCGCTACAAAAACTAAGGATCGTACGAGATCCTTGATGTACCCACATGATTTTACGGTGGTCGGTCCCCCAGGATAGAAAAACAATCGGTATTTGAGCGCTTTCGCCAGTCTTGTAAAATTTCCACCTTCGCCTGCTCCGAATATTACGGCAGGTCGGCAAACCACCAACGCTCTAACATTTGGGTCTTCGTGTTGCCAGCTTTTCAATATATTCTCAGAAAGCATCTTGGATTTTCCGTAGGCGTGAACGGGAGTCAGAGGACTAAATTCATTTTTCGACTCAGAATCTGGTCCGTAAACCGCGATCGAACTTGTAAATACGATTTTGCAAGCCCCAACGGCATTACACCAATTGGCTACGTTGGTTGCTCCGGCGACATTGGTTTCATAATATTCATCAGCGTGGTGACCTGGGCTCCGGTGCACCGCAGATAGGAGAAATACTAAGTCAGGAACTTGATCAAATTTGAGTTTTATCTCTTTACGAACGTCGCATTTGTAGAATTGAATATTTTCCTGACCCCTCGAATTTAGGTCCGCAACAACGACGTGATAACCACTTTCTAGCAAGTATGAGGCTAAATGGTGACCGATAAACCCAGCTCCTCCGAAAATAACTGCTGTTTTTCGAGCGTCCGGCATAAAAACTCCTTAATTATTTTGGACCAGTATACAAGCATAAAAATGCATGCGCTTTGGCGATGAAAAATCAGGATATTTACAACTACGCTGCTCTCTTATGAGCACGTTTAAATTCAATAGATCGATTGGATGAGTGCGCTCTTAGGTCAACATGAACAAAACCTTCAAATGTTTCTTGGTAGCCCTCCTCACCGTCGCCGCTTATTACGTTGTTTCCGCCGGAGTAGTCGGGTACCAGGCGCTGGTTCTCAAAGGTCAAGTCAAGTCACTGGTTAATGACATTCACCGCGGGGCGACCGTTAATTACGAAAATCGCGAGACGGCCAAGATTGATAAAAGCATCATTGATTTGAACTCAACGCTTACCAACCCCTTTTGGCGACCACTCACTAATCACTTTTTGAAAGATGCGACGAGCGAAATTGTTTTGGCTTTGCAACTCGTAAAGGTTGCACCGAGCGTGATGGGATCGCAGTCCCCTAAAAAGTATCTGCTTGTCTTCCAGAATTCCGCGGAGTCGAGAGGCACTGGCGGGATCATTGGTGCTTATGCCGAAATTCAGGTTTACCACGGGACGGTAACGGTACTGCGTCAGGGCTCCAATGTCGGACTCAAGTCGCTCAATGAAATTCCAATTGCGATGCCGGATGAATACAACAATTTATGGGGAAGCGATCCTGCGATCTGGCAGAACTCCAATGAGTCACCGCATTATCCTTATGCGGCGCGAATCTGGTCGGCGCTATGGCAAAAACAATTTAATGAGAAGTTGGATGGTGTATTCGCGACAGATCCCGAAGCGCTGAGTTATCTGCTTAACGCGATCGGTCCGGTAACACTTGCATCTGGTGAAATCATTGACTCTGCAAATGTGGTGTCAAAAACATTATCTACTGCCTATCAACGATTTGTCACAGATAACAGTGCACGCAAGCAATATTTGGTGAATGTCATGAAAGCTGTTATTCAAAAAGTCATGGCGGGTGGATATTCCAAAATTAATCTTATGAGGCAGTTGCAGACCCCATTACTTGATAATCGGATCCTGTTCAGTCTTGCGGATCCTGGTGATCAAGCTGCAATTGCACCGACTTTGGTGAGTGGAGTGGTGAGTAGTGCTCCCAACAATGAATTCCGCGTCGTTGTTGTAAATACTTCTGGAAATAAATTGGATTACTACCTGACCAAGGAGACAAAGATCCAGTCGCTCTCGTGCAAAGTACCCATTACGCGGGTAACTGAAACCATTACCAACACCCTGACCTCATCTAAAGGTTTGCCAGATTATGTGGTCGGTCGCCTTGACCTCAAGCAAAGCAAGGTCCCAACGATCGAATCGACCGCCAGCGGGGCAAGCATCTGAATCAGCGTCGAGGTGCAAACAAGTTTCATCAAAGTCACTTGTTTCGCATGCCGCGTGTCCCTGGTCAAATGTTATCTGAGCGGCGTTCGCAACCCGATAGAGCTACTGCCTAACTCTCAATTTTTTGTTACCTGCGTCTAAGACCTGGCGGGTTACCCCGAGACGAAACACTTAACCCAGGGGGTGTGTCAATTGGTGAGTCAAATACCGTGACACTCCGTTCCAAGTGAGCCTAAAACTACCCATGCGAATCTCGGTGACGAGCACCATAATTACCTACAAAGAGTCACAACTACATAGAAACACGCTCAAAATACTTCCTTTGGCAGTTTTGCGTACATGAGAAGGAAATCATTTGGAGGATTTTCATTTAAGCCCGTTAACCAACGTATTACTTCGTCAA
>CAIYQS010000136.1 GCA_903928395.1 uncultured Actinomycetes bacterium
AAAGTCATTGTTGCTATGGACATCATGATCGGTTAAACCGTAAGCATTAAGCCATTCATACTTTCCTTCGCCTACAAAGACAAATCTATAAATAGTGTGAATATTGTGTATTTTGATAGAGACCCGATACCAGCGTTCCTGGCCACGTACTTCGACCAACTTGAGGGGGTAAGTGCGAGGCTCCGCATCTTCGTACACCCGAACGTAGGCCTCCTGAAATAAATAGTTGAGGGGAACGCGTACTTTCAATGTGACCGAGTCGCCAATCTTTGGGGCGGCATTGCTTACGTAGAGTTCGCTTCCATCATGATGAGGAACACTCTGAACTGCAATCTTCTTGCTCATTTTGTAGCATCCTCACTTATTAGCGAATTCACAGCGGTAAATTTAACAGTTGATATTGCTGGATTGGTCAATTCTGAGTGACATCTCTGAATAGGTCTTACACCGAAATATGGATCGTGTGCCAGCCCGAAGCGCCATTTGGAGCTACATCGGCCAATTGTTTAGTCTGAACTTCGCCACTCACGCTGATAGCTCGCACTTCCACCACATGTTTACCGGCCGTTGTATCCCAATCGAACCACCACTGGCGCCAGGTAGTTCCGGAGAGTGACGGTCCTAAAGTCGCATTTTTCCAAAGGCCATCTATCGCCAATTGGACTGAGGCGATACCTGCAAGTGGCGCCCATGCAACTCCAGCGAATCGGAATGTGCCGACAGGTACATGTGCGCCATCCTGCGGATAGTCGATTCGAGACTCCATTTTGATCGGACCAAGTTGTGACCACCCGCGAGAAATCCAAAAACCTTGTTTAATATCAAAGCGTGTCAGTTCAATATTTGTCAGCCATTTTGTCGCTGAAACATAGCCGTATAAACCAGGCACTATGACTCGAGCCGGAAAGCCATGTTTAATCGGAAGCGGCTGGCCGTTCATTCCTACGGCAATCATGGCATCTCGACCATCGAGCAAATCGAGCGGGAAGCCCGCACTGAAACCATCGCTCGATGAACTCAATATTTGATCAGAAGAAGACAAGGGACCCGCTTCACGGATCAGATCATCGAGGCGACATCCGAGCCAGCGCACGTTACCAACCAAGGGTCCGCCAACCGGATTCGAGACACATGACATAGTGTCGTCTAGTTCAAAGAGCGGGCGCTTGAGCAAGTCGGCATACGTCAATGTAATTGGATTTTTTACCAGTCCATTGATTGTCAGAGTCCACGCCTCCACGTCAAAGATTGGCGCATTGATCGCTATATCAATTTGATAGAACTCGTTATTGGGTGTGATGAGAGTCGATAGACCCCGGATCGATGATGCTGGATCTGTTGGAAGATCGGGGAGTGGGTGAGTTGCCTTTGGTAATTTGATTGCCAATCTCTTGATCACATTCAGGCTATGAGTCTTTACACTCTGTCCCGAAAGAAGCATCAGGCCACCAAGCGCCCCAGCGCCGCCGGCGTATTTGAGAACTTGGCGACGGGATTTCAATTCACTTGGAGAAATTACTTGAGGTTGTTCCTCCTTTGCTCGCCCGAGCGCAAAGTACAAAACCAATGAGGTCGCCAAGCCGCTTATTAAGGAGGGAGCAATCGCAGTGATTCCCGCGTGCGGGCGGGCTATCACGGTAATGACTCCGAAGGTGGTCTCAAGTCCAATGATTGCGAAGGCAATTTCTCTCTTACTTCGCAGTAACAAATCTCCAGCTATTCCACCGAGCAGCAATGCCGCAATTAAAATGGATGCAACGAGAAAGCCTTTATCGTGGGTACTGAAGAGTGTGATCGCGATCGATTCAACCGAATGGGGAATGACGCTGATGATCCAATTGCCGAGTGTATCGACAGGGGACTTCCACGCAGAGTGGAAGTTCGAAGTTAATTCGCCAACAAATATTCCGATACCAACTGCGATTACACCAAGTGCAAACGCCTGGCGGTGTGAGGCTTTTGTGGGCATGTCTTCATACTTCCACACCTCACCGCCAAATTCTTTGCGGGTCACTCATCCCGCCTCACAAGACAGATTGTTTATTTTCAGTGTTTGAAAAATCTCCAGTAAAAGGCACCGACTTTTCCCATAATGGGAATATTACGCCTAGGTAAAGGGTTGCATGTAGCATCTCGGCAATTAGATATGAAAGAGGACTACTCATGACAACCTGGGGATTCATAGGTAGCGGAAATATTGGAAGCACCGTAGCGAAATTGGCTGTAAATGCCGGGGATTCGGTCATTCTGAGCAACAGTCAAGGACCAGAGACGCTTTCAGAACTTGTTGCCAAACTAGGGGCTAATTCACGGGCAGCGACGACTCACCAAGTTGCAGCAGAGGCAGATGTGGTTGTGGTGACGATACCTTTGAAGAACTACCGACAAGTTCCTGAGGATGAATTACGTGGCAAGGTTGTTCTCGACACAATGAACTATTACCCACAAAGAGATGGACAAATAGCCGATCTGGATGATGAATCAACAACCACATCGGAACTCTTGCAAAAATTCTTACCAGATTCAAAAGTTGTCAAAGTCTTTAACAATATCTATTTTGAACACCTTGCCTCCTTGGCGCGGCCTTCTGGCTCCCCCGATCGCTGCGCGTTATCGATTGCTGGGGATGATGTGGCTGCGAAAGCTCTTGTAACCAAACTCCTTGATCACATTGGATATGACACATATGACCTTGGGCCGCTAGCCGAGGGCTGGCGAACTCAGCGCGACACTGCTGCATATGGCAAACAGTATGCAGCCGATCCCGCTAATTGGTCGGCGGGTCCTCGTGCTGTTAAATCCGCCGAACTCGCTTCATTGGCAGCAGCAGCAAAGAGATATCGCGACTCGGGAAATTAAGAAAACTCTTCTCTATTTCGACAGGTGGCGCGAAAGCGAGTCCAGGTAACTTTCCATGCCTACCTGTGCTCGCTTCTCTTCTCCAGCCGGAAGTTCACCAAATTGGCTAAATTTCACCCAAGAGTTATTGCCTCGATCTTCAAAATCGAGTACCACGAGGTGAGAAGGAGTAGCCAAATCCTTGACCTCAAAATCAGCTTTCGACTCCGTGTAGTGCATGGTGTGCTCAATTAAAGTGAATTCTTCTATTCGGGTGTACTGACCAAAGAAGTAGGCAACAAAATTATGCGCCTGCACATCTACCCCGCAAGCCCAGCTTCCGCCAATATGGAGATCCGAGACGGTAGCGCCTTTTGCTGCCGCGAATTCAGTTGGGTGATACCAATCTTCCAACTCGTTCGCATTTGTCCAGGCGGACCAAAGTGTTTCGACTTTAACCAGGAATTCCCGTTCGACCGAATATAGGAATGGTTGACTCATCAAGTGGTCTTTAATTCATGAAAGCAATGATTGCGCCTGCGATGGTCAGATTGATCGCGTCGTTGGCGGTTTCAATGAGCCACACTTTTATGCCCTCACCTGAAAAGAGTCGATGGCTCAAGGAGGCAAACATTCCAATTCCCACCCCAAGGGCAAAGCCAACCCCGGCTCCATCTACGATCCCGAAATTGGAATGTCCTTTTTGAAGCGAATTAATTATTAATCCAACTGTGAGAGTTTGGATGAGTACGCCAACAATTGTCCCGCCGAACAAAATGACCGGCTTATTCTGTTTGGCTGAAAGCACGCCAGATTCGATCCCCTTTTCCTTCATCCACACAGGATAGAAAGTTTTGGGTCCGAACCAGAGGCCACCGCTGGCAAACGAAACAATAAATGCAAGTAGCACGCCGAGAAGATTTATACCGGAAAATGTCATATCAAAATATTTCATAATAAATTATTGAGGTCAACCATATTGCAAGGGATATTTTCATTTATACTTTTGGTATGGCTTCCGAACTCAAGTTTGTTGAGAAGACGCTGGAGCGACTTCTGCCCTTGGATGTGGATGCGAGAAAAATGTTTGGCGAATACGGCCTCTTTTACAAAGGTAAAATGTTCGGCCTGATTTGTGACAACACCTTCTTCATTCGATTTACTTCGTCAGGTGCCGAAATAGCGGGGCGAATCGGAAAGGGCTTTCCTTATCCAGGAGCCAAGCCAGCCTTTAAAATTTCCAACATAAAGGCGAATGATTCCAAGTGGCTCAAGCAGCTCGTTGAAGTGACTACTCAAGAACTACCTGAGCCTAAGAAAAAGAAGAAGTCGCACTAATTTTCTAATTTTGCGACCATTTAGATGTTCCTCACTAGGCTTTGGCGATGGCCTCGTTTCTCGCTCTCTTCTCTAGCGTCTTATGGGGAACCGCTGATTTTCTGGGCGGCAATTTAGCCAAACGTTTTAAGTCCCTCGCAGTCACCGGAGTCTCGCAAGCGATTGGGCTTCTCATTGGCACTGTTGCAATACTTCTAAGTGGCTCATGGATGGCACCGACCTTGTCATGGAACGGATATTTCATTCCTGCCATCGGCGCGGGTATTGCCGGATTTTTAGGACTCACCGCTTTCTACACGGGATTAGCAACTGGCCGCATGGGAGTTGTTTCACCGATCAGTTCGCTCAGCGCAATCATTCCTTTGGCGTACGCATTTATCCACGGAGAGCGACCACAAATCATTCAATATATTGGAATGGCTGTTGCATTGGCGGGGGCGTTCTGCGCATCCGGACCGGAAT
>CAIYQS010000137.1 GCA_903928395.1 uncultured Actinomycetes bacterium
AGTGCAACGGCGATTAGTAGATCGAGTTTCTTTCATGGCGCGGAGCGCGGCAGAGAATTTGCCACACACCAGCGCTGCTAGCTAATTAAGTTATTTAAGCTTTCTTCGTTGCCCAAAAAATCTCTGAAATCTCATCGATCTTTGCCAGCAACTTATCTGCGACCGCTACATCGGTGGTTCCCTTGGTTCCACCTGCACCAGCGAGCTTTGTTGCTTCGTTGAAGAGGGTGTTGAGTTGTGGGTAAGCCTCGAAGTGCGGTGCCTTGAAGTAGTCGGTCCATAAAACCCAGAGGTGGTGTTTTACAAGCTCTGAGCGCTCTTCCTTGATGGCGATTGCTCGCGACTTGAAATCTGCATCGCTACTGGCCGCGTACTTCTCCATCGTAGCTTTTACTGATTGTGCCTCAATTTTTGCCTGTGCTGGATCATAGATTCCACATGGAAGATCGCAGTGGGCTAATCCAACGAGAGTTGGCTTGAACATTGGTGCTCCTTTAAAGATCGGTCGGTCGTGTGTGTCAGACTACTACTCTCATGGCGCACCTTCCATTTAGAACTTATTTACCGCTAAGAGCAATAGCGGTTAGCGGTTCCTCAATGGCTCCCACTTATAACGACGGAGATTGGTTGCTATTTTGGAATAAAAATCCAGATGTTGGCGGCAGGTTGCAGCGGCTGACGGGCAAAGTTGTAGTGATCGAGCGCGAGAGTTATCCCGGAGTACTTTTTATCAAACGCGTAACCCGTCTTGAGGGCGATGGGATATGGGTCGAAGGGGACAACAAATCTGCGAGCACCGACTCTAGACAATGGGGAGCAATTACCTCATCCGAAATTGTTGGGCAGGTACTCCTTCGGTATCGGCGAGCTCGTTCCTCAAAACGTTAGCGGGTAAACGCCTCCGTGATCAGTGCGTGCTGCTCTTCCTCGTGGAGGTGATGTGAACCAGTAGCTGGGCTTGCGGTTGCACGACGCGAAACTCGACGCAAGGTACGCCCTTCGAGCGCTTCAAAGGTATTGAGCGCGACAAATGGATACGGACCTTGGTTTGCAGGCTCATCTTGGACCCAGAGTAAATTGGCAGTTGGGTGAGCGTTTGCGACGCGCATGAACTCTTGAATTGGGAATGGATAGAGCTGTTCAATGCGAACGATCGCAGTGCCATTTTCCCCAAGTTTGACGCGTTCCGCCACCAGATCCCAATAGATCTTGCCAGAACAGAAAATTACCCGCTGCGCATTTGTGACAGTTGTGTCATCGATCAAAGGTTTGAAAGTTCCCGATGTGAAATCAGCAAGCCCAGAGGCTGCAGCTTTCAACCGCAACATTGACTTAGGTTCAAAGACAATGAGTGGACGTCGTGCGGCATTTTTCATGTGCCAGCGCAACAAGTGGAAATAAGAAGCGGGAGTACTTGGTTGCGCAACGGTCATGTTCTGTTCCGCGCACAACGTTAAGTAACGCTCGATACGGGCAGATGAATGATCAGGTCCTTGTCCCTCATAACCGTGAGGTAAAAGCAGCACGACCGACGAACGTTCTCCCCATTTTTGCAATGCGCTTGAAACAAACTCATCGACAATGGATTGGGCGCCATTGGCAAAATCACCAAATTGGGCTTCCCAGAGAACAAGTGCGTCATCGCGTTCAACTGAGTACCCGTATTCGAATCCCATCGCTGCATATTCTGAGAGAAGTGAATCGAAGACAAAGAATTGATTGTCATTATTGATCAGGCCGCGCAGTGGGAACCAATCAGCACCTGTGTTTTGATCAACGATAACCGCATGGCGATTTGAGAATGTTCCGCGCCGAACATCTTGACCGGCGAGACGAATCGGATGGCCCTCTAGCAAGAGCGAACCAAATGCCAACATTTCACCCGTAGCCCAATCTACGGTTCCCTCATCTAGCATCTCGGTGCGCTTAGCCAACTGCGGAGCTAAACGTGGGTGGACAACAAATCCTTCAGGAGTTGCGATCTGGGTAGCGGCAATCGTGCGCAGCGTAGCTTCTGCAACGCCAGTATTAACTAGCTCAGGGGCGGTAACCTCTGGCGCGTGATTTGAAGAATGTTCTGGTTCAACATTATGGACCGCGGCATAGACGGCATCGAGTTGTGCTTGGTAGTCGCGCAAAACTTCTTCGGCTTCATCAACTGTAATGTCTCCACGTCCGATGAGCGCTTCGGTATACAACTTTCGGGTGCTGCGCTTGGCATCAATCAACTTGTACATCATTGGTTGCGTGAAGCTAGGTTCGTCGCCTTCATTGTGTCCACGGCGACGGTAACAAACCATGTCGATAACAACATCTTTATGAAATTCTTGGCGATATTCGAATGCAAGTCGAGCAACGCGAACAACGGACTCCGGATCATCACCATTGACATGGAACACGGGTGCCTGAATCATCTTGGCTATATCGGTGCAATAGGTAGAAGAGCGAGCAGCGTGTGGAGAAGTTGTAAATCCAACCTGGTTGTTCACCACAATATGGATAGTTCCACCTGTGCGGTAGCCCTTGAGTTTCGACAAGCTGAGGGTTTCAGAAACAACGCCTTGACCCGCAAAGGCCGCGTCACCGTGGACCAATATTGGAAGCACGGTATAGGTTTCAGGATCTCCATGGATATCTTGCTTGGCGCGAACAATTCCTTCTAAGACAGGATTGACTGCTTCAAGGTGTGATGGATTAGCGGCCAAATAGATCTTGGTGCTTTCTCCTGAATCCGCTTTGAATACTCCTTGGGTTCCAAGGTGATATTTCACATCGCCAGTACCTTGTACCGAGTTTTCGGCGTAATGACCTTCGAATTCTTGGAAGATCTGACCGTAAGACTTACCACCAATATTTGCCAATACGTTGAGGCGACCCCGGTGCGGCATTCCGATGCACACTTCTTCGAGCCCGATTTTTGCTGAACTGTCTAGAATTGCATCAAGCAATGGAATCAGCGACTCGCCACCTTCAAGTGAAAAACGCTTCTGCCCGACATACTTTGTTTGCAAGAATGATTCGAAAGCTTCTGCCGAATTGAGTTTACGCAAGATACGTAACTGTTCTTCGCGCGGAGTGCGAGGAGCGCCAACCTCAACATGCTCTTGCATCCACTTCCGCTCTACAGGATTTTCCATGTACATGTATTCGACGCCGACATTGCGGCAGTAAGAGTCGCGCAATATTCCAAGGATGCGACGTAGCTTCATAAATGACTTTCCGCCAAAGCCGCCGGTCGCAAATTCACGATCAAGGTCCCAGAGCGAAAGCCCATGGGTAACAACGTCTAGATCTGGGTGGCTGCGTTGGCGATAGCGCAGCGGATCGGTATCTGCCATCAAGTGGCCAAAGGTGCGGTACGACTCAATTAATTGCTGAACCCGAGCGGCTTTGCTGATCTGATCTTCCTTAGAGAATTGAAAATCCACTGCCCAGCGAATTGGCTCATAGGGGATGCGAAGCGCAGCGAAAATCTCGTCGTAAAAGTTTTCGGCTCCGAGCATGATTTCGTGGATGCGCCGCAAGAAGTCACCAGATTGAGCTCCTTGGATAACACGGTGGTCATAAGTGCTAGTAAGTGTGATGGTTTTAGAGATAGCAAGATTTGTGAGTGTTTCTTCACTAGCACCTTGAAACTCAGCTGGATAAGCCAAAGCGCCAACACCAAGGATCAATCCCTGTCCTTGTACCAAACGGGGCACCGAATGAACCGTGCCGAGTGTTCCTGGATTGGTGAGAGAAACTGTTGTGCCTGCATAATCTTCTAAGGTCAGAGTTCCACCGCGCGCCTTACGAACCGTCTCTTCATAGGAAGCCCAGAACTGTGCAAAATCTAGAGCTTCACAACCCTTGATAGAAGGTACTAATAATTGCCGAGTGCCATCTGGTTTGGTTAAATCGATAGCGATTCCGAGATTAATATGTTCTGGACGTCCCAAGGTTGGTTTGCCATCTTGTTCGGCAAAAAAAGTATTCATTTCTGGCATGGTGCGGAGCGCTTTGATCATCGCGTAACCGATCAAGTGCGTAAAGGAAACTTTTCCACCGCGACCCCGTGCTAAGTGATTGTTGATCACGGTTCGATTATCGATCATCAACTTTGCCGGGATGGCGCGAACGCTCGTAGCCGTTGGAACGTTGAGCGATGCCTCCATACTCTGCACCACTCGAGCGGCCACTCCACGAATTGGTTCTAGGGTTGAAGCTCCTGGAGTGATGAGAGTTGGAATCGGTTTGATAATTGGATCAGCGGGCATCGGCGTGGTCGTTGACTGCGGTGCTTGAACAACCTGATTCGGTTGTGGCGCAACTTGAACGACTTGGGCGACGGCTTCCACCGGTGCAACAACTTGACTTGCAACAACTTGGATTGCAGTTGGAACAACTGGTGGTGTTGTGGCGTTCGAAGATTTTGGAATTGGTGGTGTCCCTGCAGAAGGTGCTGTCGTAGGTGCCGGTGCGGATGTTTGTGTAGGCGGTGTGTAATCGGCGAAGAAATCCCACCAGGCTTTATCTACTGATGCTGGATCTTGCTGATATCGCTCATACATTTCATCTACGAGCCATTCATTGGGCCCAAAGGAACCGCCAAAATGATTTGCAGGGGTGTTAGAAGCCGACACTGGCGCTCTCTTTCCGAATGAGGATCAGATACGGCTTAATCTTAATAGCCTTCACGCAGAACGCTCCTTATACGCTGTGTGAAGTAGCGCTCTAGGACGTGCTGAGGGCCAATTACTCGCGGTACCCCAAAACACTGGCCCCAGTCGTGATAAATGCGATGATTCCCAGCGGGATTGCTCCGATGTAAAACTTTCCTGAAGCCATGAAATAGGCGACTCCTAGTGCAATCAGATTGGCTAGAACAGCGGGAGCGCGCCCCCAGGATTTACGATTTTTGTAACTTATTGAGCAGGCAAAGAGTCCTATGGCGCCTAGCGCCAGACCTATGAAATCTCCCGCAAGAGCCAGGGGAGCGTTGAGCGGTTTGGTGCGGATGGCGTCGAGCAGGGCAAGGTAAACAATGAGCGCCAGCAGTATTACAGCTTCCGTGCGCAACATCGTGATTGCCGTCCTCCGGCTTCGCTCGAAGAGTTGGTCGCTGATACCCATATCAGAAGGGTATCCAAGTAACCTTACGAAATGGCGGCTTTTGAACTTCGTGATATCGAATTCCGGAGCGACGGTTCAAAAGATTCGCTGACATCTTCCATGTCACCCGAGCTCTTTCACGCGGCTCTCAAGCGGGAAATTGCTGCCGCCAAACGCGATGAACGGGAATTGGCGATTCTCACGATTGCCCTTTCTCCGCAAACGTTTTCATCCCTCTCGCAGTTTCAGGAGGAGTTAGTAAATCTGGCCTTCGCATTGGAGCAGGGGTTGCGCGGCGGGGACTTCTTCGCGCGGATATCGGATAGAGGTTTTTGGGCGTTGCTGCGAACGTCGGCAAGTAATGGTCAACTCGTTGTAGATCGCTTGGATCTTCCGCGCCACGACTCCCTAACAACTAAGATTGTGGCGCGGAAATACGATGAATACTCGGATTGGATCGAACGGGTCGACCAACTCTTTTTTACAGAGTAAGGACCAATTGCCTTTATTTACCTGCGCAGGCCTTCTCTGCGGCAAGTACCTTGGTATTTTGGTTATCTAAACCGGCAATATCTGCGGGGGTTTGAACGGGAAGTCCGTGGGTATTTAGGCAAGCTATGTAGGCAGCACTTGAGCCGGTCTTCGGCGCTGGTCCACCACCAGCTGGTCCTCCGCCGGCGCCACCAAATCCACCAAAGCTAGGACGAAGCGCTGCGCATGCAGTGAAGGCTTTTTGTTGGGCTGGCGATAAAGAGAATGACGGGCGAGGACGAGGTGCGGTTCCAGTTGCTGGAGCTCCGGTGGGCCGAGTACCGCCACCAAAACCGCGACCTCCACCGAACGATGGGAGTTTGATTCCTGCTTTTGCGAGACATGCGGTGTATTTTGCAAATGCTGCAGAATTCTGACCACCACCGAAACCACCAGCGCGAGGAGGAGCGCTCACTGCCGGTTTAGGTGCCGCTGCCTTAGGTGCTGCTGCCTTAGCTGTCGCTTTAGTCGTCGGTTTCGCGGCAGCTTTTGTCGCTGCGTTTGCGGGGATTGCTCCAACAAGGAGGAGCGAAAGTGCGGCAAGGGCTACAAATGATTTTTTCGAACTCATTTTCATATGGGAAGGCTAGGTCCAAATTATTTAAATACCAGCCAAATTTGCTTATTTTTGGCTGTGAATAATCAGGCGGGTAGGCTCAGCCCATGTCAAAAGTCCTAGCGAAGCTCCCAGTCGGTGAAAAAGTGGGGATTGCCTTTTCTGGCGGTCTTGATACCTCTGTCGCCGTCGCCTGGATGCGTGAAAAGGGGGCTGTCCCGCTCACATACACCGCTGATCTTGGGCAATATGACGAGGCCGATATTGACTCGATTCCTGGTCGTGCGCTCGCTTATGGCGCTGAAAGCGCTCGACTTATCGATTGCAAACTCCCTTTAGTCGAGGAAGGGTTGGCAGCTATCGCCTGCGGAGCATTTCATATCCGCGCTGGCGGAAAACAATATTTCAATACCACTCCTTTAGGTCGCGCAGTAACTGGCACGCTGCTTGTTCGGGCAATGCTGCAAGATGATTGTTCAATTTGGGGAGATGGCTCCACCTACAAGGGCAATGACATCGAACGTTTCTATCGTTATGGATTGCTCGCTAATCCAGCGCTTCGAATTTACAAGCCGTGGCTTGATGCCGACTTTGTCAATGAATTAGGTGGCCGCAAAGAGATGTCAGAGTGGCTTGTTGCTCGCGCATTGCCGTATCGCGACAGCACCGAAAAGGCGTACTCGACGGATGCAAATATTTTGGGTGCAACTCACGAGGCGAAAAATCTCGAAGAGTTAGATGCATCGATCGAAATCGTTGATCCAATCATGGGAGTCAAATTCTGGGATGCATCGGTCAAGATTGAATCTGAAGATGTCACCATCGAATATTCGCAAGGAAGGCCGGTAGCTATCAATGGCCAAACATTTCCAGATTCTGTTGCCTTGATGCGGGAGGCAAATGCAATAGGTGGTCGTCATGGACTTGGAATGGCCGATCAAATCGAAAACCGGATCATTGAAGCAAAATCCCGTGGGATTTATGAAGCGCCAGGAATGGCGTTGCTCTTTATTGCATATGAACGTTTAATCTCAGCGATACACAATGAAGACACCATCGCAAATTATCATGCCGAAGGTCGTCGGCTGGGACGATTGCTTTATGAGGGTCGTTGGTTTGATCCACAATCTTTGATGCTCCGTGAATCTTTGACTCGTTGGGTTGCATCAGCTGTGACGGGAACTGTCACGATCCGTTTACGGCGCGGTGATGATTATTCGATCATCAACACCACGGGTCCAGCCCTGAGCTATCACCCCGAAAAACTTTCGATGGAACGCAATGAAAATTCGGCATTTGGTCCCACGGACCGAATCGGCCAATTAACTATGCGTAATTTAGATATCGCTGACACCCGCGCCAAACTTGAGTTGTATACCAAGCAGGGTCAACTTGGTGCTAGCGAATTCAAACTGATCGGTGAAATCGAAGCCAACTAGAAGGCAATTAGTTAAACGTTTACCGAAGACATATCTGGATAGCGATCACCTGAAGTGACTCCAACAGGAGCGGCTTCATTCAGCGATCGAATTTCACGCTCAGTTAATTTAATATCTAGCGAAGCGAGGTTCTCCTCGAGTCGCGAGACTTTGCGGGTTCCGGGAATCGGAACCACGTCATCTCCTTGGGAAAGCACCCAGGCAAGGGCGAGCTGTGCGGCCGTTACTCCTAGCCGATCCGCAATCAGTTTTACCGCATCCACAATCAGGTAGTTTTGTCCGAAGTTCTCTTCCTTAAATCGGGGATAGGTACGACGACGATCTTCTGGAGCTAATTCATCAAGTGAAGTAATGGTTCCGGTTAGGAAACCGCGGCCAAGTGGCGAATATGCCACTAAACCAATTCCAAGTTCGCGTACTTTTGCTAGCACACCGTTAACTTCGATATCCCTGGTCCAAAGTGACCATTCGGATTGAACAGCAGTTACCGGATGAACCGCATTAGCTCGCTCGATTGTTACCGCTGATGCTTCTGAAATTCCAAGGTGACGCACCTTGCCCGCAGCAACTAATTCGGCGAGAGCACCCCAGGTTTCTTCCACGGGAATATTGCGATCAACACGATGCTGGTAATACAAATCTATGTAATCAACCCCAAGTCGAGCCAACGATGCATCACAAGCAGCACGAACATATTCGGGGCGACCGTTTACACCAAGAAACGCGCCATTTGCTCCGCGCTCATTGCCAAATTTTGTGGCGAGCACAACATCTGCTCTTCGCGTGGCAATGGCTTTTCCTACTAGCACTTCATTCTTAAATGGACCATACATATCTGCGGTATCAATGAAATTTCCGCCTAGGTCTAAAAATCGATGAATCGTTGCCGTTGATTCTTCGTCATTTTGCGGACCATAAAACTCCGACATCCCCATACACCCAAGACCTAGGGCAGAGACCGATAAATCGCGTAATTGGCGGATTAGCATAAAAGCTCCTCAATGAATATGTTGCAACGATGCTACTACCA
>CAIYQS010000138.1 GCA_903928395.1 uncultured Actinomycetes bacterium
ATTTGGTTTGGTCCTAAGACCTTTTACCCAATTTGGTTAAAAGCAAAAGGGGTTTCCTCTGGACAACTCACCGAAAGCCAAAATAAACCCGCTATCTTGTTTGGTGGAACGATCGTTGGCGTTCTAGTTCAAAGCCTCACTGTCGGACTCCTAGTCAACTCTCTCCAAAAGGGACATCCCAACTTCGGAATAGTCGATGGGGCTGGAGTTGGTTTTGCGGTAGGTGTAGGAATTGGAATGTTTGCTTCCCTGAGCCATAGACTTTTTGGAGGCGAAAGCTTCAAAGTCTGGATAATCGAAACTGCGAACGACGCAATTAACTTAACAATTGCTGGAGCAATAATCGCGTCCTTCAACTAAAGGTACTTCTCGATCCCCTAGATTCAAAAAAACTTTCATTCTCGACGTTGATACTTGAATCGATGATGTCCCGCTTAGCCAAGGAGTGGGCGGAGTTCAACCTTTCGGTTGCAGGCTTCGGACCCCTCAAAAGCGAGAGATCGAGCGACCTCAATATCTCCAGCCTCAATAAGCCAAAAACCGCTGAAATTTTCCTTAGCACTAAATAGTGGTGCGTGAGTCTCCAAATTCCTTCCCGCACGATTATCTATGACGTTAGCTTCAGATGGTGATGCTAAGCCACCGGCAAATATCCAGTTACCGTTGGCTTGTAATTTCGCATTAAAAACGTCGATAGCTTTCATCTCTTGCGGGGTTCCTGAACCAGTTAAATCATCAATGACGAAAATAATGAATCGTTTACTCATAACAGAATAATAAACTAGAAATGGACAGTTCAGGGAATGATTACAATTTTATGTCTTGATGGATCGGTTCGCTGAACATCCAATGCTTTCTGATACTCCTCTAACTTGAATCGGTGAGTAATGATTCCATTTGTTTTAGCTCTGCCAGAGCGCAAGACCGATACCGCGGCCGGAAATGACTCGATCTCGGCGAAGGAACCTTTAATTGTAAGTTCACGCCTAAAAATTTCGTAGGGAGAAATTGATACTCGGTCGTTTTCATCTCCTACTCCGTAGAGAAGGACAGTCCCGCCAAAGCGCACCAATTCAAACAATGATTGGCACACGTTGACATCACCAGTGGCATCGACGACGATATCGAAGCCTTCTCCACCACTCATCGCGTAGAGCGCTTTAATATCGCCTGATAAATCTTGCGGATTCATTTTATATGTCGAATCAATTCCAAATTTTGTGGCTAAATCTAGTTTGAATTGAGTGCGAGCGGCTACCGTAACATGACTTGAACCACTAGAAGCAATCACTTGCGCCAGGAGTAGTCCCGTCGGTCCTGCACCAATAACAAGAGCTGAACTTCCTGGCCGGGGATCCAACACATCAACACCGTGCATCACGCACGATGTTGGCTCAGTAAAAACTGCAACATCGGGATCCAATCCTTCCACGGAAAAAACTTGGGCGCATGGTGCCACAAGATATTCGGCAAATGCGCCTGGCATATTTGATCCCATGCCTTTAATTTCAGGGCAAAGCAATCTCCTGCCGGCGCGGCAAAAAGAGCAGGTGCCACAGCTGGAATTCGGATTTACGGTTACTTGTTCTCCAAGTGAAAATCCAGTTACCCCTTTTCCCAGTTGATCTACAATTCCAACCGTTTCATGCCCGGGAATAAATGGAAACGTCGCCATAAACTGACCTTCATGTAAGTGCAAATCGGTACCACAGACTCCGGTTTGAAGCACTTTAATACGAATTTCTCCAGCGCCGGCTTCAGGAGTTGGAACTTCCTTTATTGAAAAGACTCTTGGAGCCTCATAAACAACTGCGCGCATTCCTTTTCCCCTTACTGTCAATTTTCCCTTGCGTTAAAAAGTGAACTAGTTCTTTGATCTTGCTATGAGTAACTCGACCCCCGAATCCTTCGTAATCTTTTTTAAGTAATCATTACTTTTCTCGGTGACGATTGTTGTCACTTCAGTAATTTCACATACTTTCGCGAAATCGGTGGCACCAACTTTCGAGGCATCCATGGGTACTACTACCTTTTGAGCTCCACGAATTGCAGCGATTTTTACTTGAGCTTCGGTTAAATCTGCAGCGGTGAATACGCCGGAAGTGAATCCAGTTACCCCAATGAATGCGATATTTACCTTAAATAAAGTAAGATTTTCCACGGTCAGCGGTCCGACAAAGCATGCCCCGGTGGGTCGATACGTCCCACCTAAAACGGTATGGCGAATTCCAGCTATTTCTGAGAGAGTTTGCGCAACGGGAACGGCATTAGTGAGCACGTTGACATTGCGCGGTTCAGAAGTTGCTATAAGTTGATCTCGCAATATTTCAGCAATTCTTAACGACGTACTTCCAGCGTCGAGAAAGATCCCGTCTCCGGCTTGAATCATGCCGACGCACGCTTTCGCTATTGCAGTTTTTGCCTGCGCATTTCTAGAAATTCGCACCGGTAATTCCGGCTCAATTTGGGCCCGAAGTGCAATTGCACCTCCATGAGTTCGGATAAGTTTTCCAGAGTTTGCTAGATCAACTATGTCGCGCCTAATCGTTGGTTCGGCAAATCCAAGCAGTTCTACAAGCTCGGCATTTATTACCCTTCCGTTTTCAGCTAAAATCGCAAGAATTTTCTGCTGCCTTTCTTCGGCAAATAACGGAGTTTTCTCCAGGGCCATTTTCAATTTGGTATTCATGAACTCACTTTCGATTCATATTTTGAATACAGGGCTCTGAGAAATCCAGAGACACGTGTCGCATCCTCTGGGGCCAGATCTTGAGCAATAACTGGCACTCTATTGGGAAGTTGAGAGTGAAGCTTCATAACTAGTTCATAATCCATTCCACCCAATCCCACCGCCGCAAACCCGCTTGTAACTACGTCCTTTGCGTGCAGAGCTCCGATATGAGGACCCAACACCTCAAATGCTTCTCGCAAGATATCCTCTTGTTTATGCAAAGTTGATGGAGTAAGCAGATTTGCTGGATCCATCACAATCGATAAAAACTGAGAATCTTTCCCTAGTTCATTCAATAATCTTTTGGCTTTTGAGGCATCTGAAACAACATTGCCAGGTTCAGGCTCGATGCCCAATTTCACTCCATATGTCTCCGCAGATGGGATCAACTGATCTAAAGTCTTTCGAAGCAGGGTCCAAGATTCTTCGTTCGAATTATCGGGGTGGTGTACCCACATATTCTCTGGATTACGAGTTCCGGTGCACAAGGTAACGGAGGCCGCTTCCATATCCGCCGCGCGTTTTATGTTCGCAATACAACCGAGAATTCCCTGGTTCCTGCGAGCGTCATTTGGATCAATACAGTTAAACGTTCCTGATAATCCCCAGATCGAAACTCCGTGTGATCGAAAAGCGAGCTTTATCGAGCGAGCCTCCTCTTGGGTAAGTGTCAGGTCTAGAGTTAATCTCCCAATTGCGGAAAGATTTAGCTGTGTCACTTCAAAACCACTACTGCTGATTTGGGCGGCTAACGCTTCCGGGGTACTGATTGGAAAGGTACGAGCAAAAATACCGATATGGCTCATAAGGCAATCCAACTACCCTGCGAGGCAATCGAACGCTCTACTCCGGAGATCAAAGATAAGGCTTTTAAGCCGTCCGTTGGACCTGGGTTTGCTGGGATGCCCGTTGAAATGGAGCGGGCAAAAGCCTGAAGTTGTCGCTTGTAGGCGCTGCCGTCGCCGAGTACTGGGTGCGTGGATTCTCCCGTTTCCTCAATAAATACCTGGACATCACTTGCTCGAAGTGAAACCGGGAAGTGCGTGCGCAGACTTACATGTCCTCGCTCACCATAAATCTCGGCACCCTCAGACCACTCAGAATGTACATTGGACGTAATCTCAAAACTGGCCAGACCACCCTGTTGAAGTTTTAACATTCCATGCCATGAGTAATCACTTGCAAGAGATGTCATCTGAGCAGAAAGTTCGTTTACTTCACCAAGAAGATATCTAATCCCGTCAAAGACATGTGCACCGTGGGTATTCAAAAGATATTTTTCCCGATTGGATTTAATTTCATTTTCTTTTATTCGAACGTCCGTGTCCACAACCATGGCAGGAAAATATGTAGCTTCAGTGGGTGGACGTAACTCTGACATAACTCGATACCAAATCGAGGCAGAGAGCACTCTGCCTATCTTTTCATCGATTGCCGCTTTGGCGTACTCAACGCCAGCGTCATGCCGCTTCATTGCCCCGACTTGTAAGACTCGCTTTGTTTGATCTGCCAAGCGAACAAGCGGTTCAGCTTGCTCCACCGAAAGCGCTATTGGCTTCTCGACGAAAACATGCTTCCCTGCTGTTAGGCAAAGAGTTGCAAGTTCGGCATGAAATCTATCTGGAGTAGCGATCAATATCGCTTCCGCGCCTGAATTTTCGATCAACTCCATTGCCTCGATAAAAGGTTTGATCTGATACTTCGCTGAAACACCTTCGAGCAGAATCCTAGAAGGATCGTGAATTCCAACCACACTAAATTCTTCGAGTTTTGCTAAAGAGGGTAAATGTGCAGATTGCGCAATTCTCCCAGCACCTAGAATGCCCAATTTTATCGGCTTCACAATTTCTCTCCTAACATGTTCAACGCTAAATCTGCCGACCCAAGAACTCCTGCCTTATTTCCTATTGATGCCAAGTAAGTTTGTGGGACTATTTTTGATGGACCCATCGAAATGTTCTTTTCCATTTCGTTTCGAATCAATGTTAAGAGTGGCTCACCAAGTTCACTCACTCCGCCACCGATGATTAAAGTGTCATGATCTAGAACTCGGGCTAGGAGTTTGGATGCGCGCGCAATTGCTACAGCGGCGGGTATCAAGATGGCCAAAGCTTCGGTAGGTGACTTAATCGATCTGACAATGTCACTGCTACCAATTTCCTCGATGCTGATTTGAGGATTCGATAACAAATATGGAAAATCTTGGGGATTCTCTCGAGCTAATTCGCGAGCACGTTGAACGATCGCGGTACCACTTGCCACTGTCGATAGACAACCAGTATCCCCACACACACATTCAAGACCATTGTCTGTGACGGTGATATGCCCTAACTCCCCAGCTAAACCATGTGAGCCAGTTACTAGTTCACCATTTCGAATAATTCCGCCGCCTACATCTGTCCCTAACGTAAATCCCACTATCGTTCCGGTTGGTCGACCTAGAAATATGTACTCGGCCCAAATAGCGGCATCGGCGTCATTTGAAACAGTCACTGGTATGCCAACTAGATTCTCCAAATCACGTCGCAAATATTTCTGATCGAAACCTAGATTGGCACTGCGCAGTATTAACTCTCGGTCTTTAGAAAGCCATGCAGCTATCCCTACCCCAACTACGCCAATTGAATTCTCTGCCTCATAACTTGAAATAATCGCGGCAAGGGCGCTGAGCAGTTCTTCATAACTCCCCTTTGCGCTGGACTCTTGCCGATACTGGGTGACTTCAGTGTCCTGGCAGATTGCGAAGGCAATTTTTGTTCCGCCAATATCTATGCCAAGAGCTTTCACGGAACCCCCTAAAAGGCAAGATTGTCATATCTGAGCGTACATGTTCGTTTATGGCTATACAAGGGTAAAACGATCACGTACAATCACGTTCATGCTCTCGTATGTCTCCCTGTGGTCGGCCGATCTACTAGACATCGGGAAGGCAATCGACTTAGTAGCCGATAGTGCTGATGGCTTCCACATAGATATTTTTGATGGCCATAACGCTGACGAGCTCCTTTTTGGTCCAGATTTCGTCAAAGCGGTAAGAAATCGGACAGATGTATTACTCGATGTCCACTTAAATGTTTCAGATCCAGATAAGTGGGCTCAACGCTTCATCGATGTCGGAGCGGACATGATTAGCGTACAAAGTTCGGCGAGTCTGGACATAATTCAAACTCTTTCCCTTATTCGTGAACAGGGTGCAAAACCTTCGCTTGGAATTGAAATTCACGAGTCAATTAAGTCACTCTTTGAACTGCGAGATTTTGTCGATCGATACCTCATGATGGGAACGCCGATCGGAGTTAAAGGCCGATCTCTAGATGAGTCGATCCCAGAAAGAATTTCAGAACTCCGCGGCTTGCTTCTTGGTGTGCGCAAAAATATTCCCATCTTCATTGATGGTGGGATTCGCGCGAATATTCTCGAAATAATTGCTGCAGCAGGTGCAGATGGCGTTATCCCTGGTTCTTTAGTATTTAGCGATAGCAACCCTTGTGCCGCTCTAGAAAGAATTGCACAAATTAATTTCCGTGGGAATTAAACCCTGCTTAACTCTTGACGTAGCGCCACAGGCCAGACCAATGCTGAACAACCGGTGGATTCGCAAAATAAACACCAATAATTGCGCGCCACTGCCCAAATAATTCGCTCTCTCGAAACCCTACAGTGTGGTCTTCGAGAGTTTCCCAATGGATATGTAGGTTGTAAGTGTCCGCGCGCTCGATTCCCTTCTGAAGTTCGACTGCGATGAACCCTGGGGCACGAGATAAAACCTCCTCAACCCCCTTTTTAACAGCCGCTTCAAAAGCTTCGTGGTTAGCAGGTAATACCTCAATAAAAGCAAGTTCGAGAATCATGGAGGGAGTTTAAGTTAAAAAGAAGAATTGCACTAGGAGCTAAGAGAGGATGTCCTTAGTAGTAAACCTGCCGTAACTCAACGCGCCAAATATGGCGATGTAGCAAAGCTGAACAATCACGTTACTTCCAAAGGAACCCAAACTCATTGGATTCCGAAGTAGATCAGAAAAGCCAAGCCAGTAATGACTGAGAAGATATGGGTGGATGACCGCCACCTGTGGCAGATTATCCAAAATCTGCATTACCGTGGAGATCACGACCGTTGCCGCCATCGCACCAACGGGTATAACCGTGAGAGTTGAGATAAATAATCCAACGGCAGAAAGACCAAGCAGCGAAATTGTTACGTAAACCGCCACGATAAGCAGTCGGAAGATTGCCGCGGGCAATGAAATTGCGTCACCAGAAAGTAAGGTCACGGAACCAACGGGAAACAAAATAGCGCCAATGATCAAACCGGATATCAATAAGGTGAATGTTGCCGCAAGTGCGAAGGCAAGCGCGCCGGCAAATTTAACCAGCAACAAACGTCCCCGATTTACAGGGGCAATTAATAAATAGCGCAATATGCCTATGCTCGCTTCGCCAGCGATAGTGTCTCCAGCAACGACTGACATGGTGAGCGGCAAGAAAAGCGGAGTGGCAACAATCATCGCTGTAAACGAAACGAAAAAACCATTTTGGCTGACCCGATCTAGAAAGGGTGGACCCTCTCCAGGCGGAATAGTTGAACTAGAAAGGTCAACTGCGGTCGCAAGCGCAATAGGTATCAGAGAAATCGTCGCGAGCATTGCCCAGGTACGACGACGGCGAAAGAGAATCGAAATTTCCGAAAATGTCAGAGAACCTGTCACTCGATTCCTAAGCAACTTGGAAGCCCTCCCCCGTCAATTGGACGAAGCGCTCTTCAAGTGTCGGCGCGCTCAGCGTAAAGGCTTGGATTCCTACGCCAGCTTCTACCAGCAGTTTAGAGAGTTCTTCGGGCTTCATTAAGTCGGAAGGAATAGCCGCAGAAATAATCTTTCCATCTTGAGTCGCCTCAATACCAAGTGCCTTCAAGGTCGCAATAGCCAATGCACCATCCGAGGTAACCAACGAAAGTGAAAATATTTCGGTGGCAGAAAGTTCTTCGACAGTTCCTTGGGCAACGATTTTTCCTTGACTCATTATTGCGAGGTGAGTGCAGATTTGTTCGATTTCGGCCAGCAAGTGACTAGAAATAAAAATAGTTATTCCCTCGGAGGCCAGCTGACGAACGAGATTACGAACCTCGCGAGTGCCTTGCGGGTCCAAGCCATTCGTAGGCTCATCAAGAATAAGTAATTCACGAGGTTGCAAAAGAGCATTTGCAATGCCCAGTCGCTGCTTCATTCCCAACGAGTAGGCATTTACCTTCTTATCTTGGGCTTGAGTGAGACCAACTCTCGCTAGCGCAACATCAACCCGAGTATCTCTACTCTTTGGATCAGCGCTCCGATCTGAAGCATCCAGTCGCATTAAATTATCTCGACCCGATAAATAGGGGTAGGCAGCCGGCCCTTCAACAAGAGCTCCGACCTTTGGAAGTACTCCTTCAATCTGTTCTGGAACGCTGTGACCAAGAAGCGAGACCTGGCCTGCTGAAATATTTGCCAAGCCGAGCAACATTCGAATCGTGGTTGTTTTACCGGAACCATTTGGCCCTAAGAAACCAAAGATGGATCCCCGAGGTACTCGCAGGTCTATTCCATCAACCGCATTTCTAGATCCAAATCGCTTGGAGAGCCCTGACGTAAATATTGCGTATTCAGGATGAGAAAGGTGGTCCACTACCTCGCCGCGGCCTCAAGAAGTGTTTGTGTCGTAACGGCACCAGCGAAAACTCGACCATCATCTGTAATCAGAATATTGAGAAGTGCGGTTCCAAAGATTCGTCCTCCTGCGACTGGTCTCGTGAGATCTGCATAAAGAACGTTGCCTTTAATTGCCGCAAGCACCGGAGCTGCTTGGGCTGCCGGCACTTCGGCAACAGCAGACCAACCTTCTGACTGTAACTTGCTCATTTGGGCTTGATCAGCGGCTGTTGGAGCTTGGTGGGTAGAACTCGATGGCTTGGAATCTGTAGGCAATGCAACATCTGTAACTTTGCTTCCCGCAGGAGGAGTAAACGCGAAGACGGATACATCCGGAGTTGCGAAGTTTATTGAGGTAAATGCGATTTCAAAGGCCGGGCTTGATTGACCAACGGCCTTCACTGTCACTCCTAGTGGAAGTCCATTCGTGCCATCAACAGAAAGCGTGACAGATTCGACAAGTGAGCCAGCAGACTTCGGAGTCAATGTGAGGGTGTATGCATCCCGACCAGCTACACGCAGAACTACTCGTTCGCGCTGATCGACC
>CAIYQS010000139.1 GCA_903928395.1 uncultured Actinomycetes bacterium
AGATGTACTAATCGCCTCTTCATCTGAGATATACGGCAAGAACTCTTCAGGTCCCCTTAACGAAGAATCTGACCGTATCGTTGGATCCCCCCTCAAGGGAAGATGGTCCTACTCCGAAGCAAAAGCGATCGATGAATCGCTAGCGCAGTTCTATCACCTCGAAAAAGGCTTGCGAACTCGCATCGTCCGCCTCTTCAACACCGTTGGCCCACGCCAAGTTGGTCACTACGGAATGGTCGTCCCCCGATTTGTCTCCGCAGCGCTCCAGAATGAACCCTTAACCGTCTACGGCCCCGGAACCCAATCCCGCTGCTTCTGCCATGTATATGACGCTATTCGGGGGATCATTGCAATCATCGACTCCGAGGCAACTATTGGCGACGCCTTCAACGTAGGCAACAACCAAGAGATCTCCATAGAAGGTCTAGCGGAGCGCATCATTGAGGTCACTCAGTCGCAGAGCAGCATCACCAAAATCTCTTATGACATTGCCTATAACCCTGGCTTTGAGGATATGCAGCGCCGTATCCCCGACATCTCGAAAATCAAAGAGACTTTGGGGTGGGCACCCGTCTTATCTCTTGATGAGATTATTTCTGACGTGGCTCATCATCTACGATGAGCACCATGCAGGTATATGACTCGAGCGTTCGCCAAATACCGGTCATTTCCCAAATTAAATCAATTTATGAGAACCGCGGACTGCTCCGACTTCTGGTGGTACGAGATCTGACGGTTAGGTACAAGCGTTCAATTATTGGCGTGTGGTGGTCTCTTTTGAACCCCTTATTTACAACGGCCGTAATGTTTTACGTATTTAATACAGTTTTTAAGTCAAAACTCCCAAATGGTGCACCCTTTCTGCCCTACCTTCTTTCGGGAGTGCTCCTAATTACACTTTTTAACCAGGGTCTTACAATGGGTGCAGATGCAATTGCAACCGGTGCAGGAGTCTTGACAAAAGTGTACGTTCGCCCAGAAATATTTGCTGCCTCTGCATCAATCTCCAGCGCTATTAATTTCCTGATCGGCTTAGCACCTTTAACTATCGTGCTTATGTTTTATCATCGAACACCCACCTGGCACTTTCCAATGATTTTGGTTGTTATCTTCTTTATGACTCTATTCACGACAGGGCTTTCACTTTTGCTATCAATTGCATATATTAACT
The DNA here is from genome assembly GCA_903928395.1 of uncultured Actinomycetes bacterium. Taxonomy (GTDB): domain Bacteria; phylum Actinomycetota; class Actinomycetes; order Nanopelagicales; family Nanopelagicaceae; genus PALSA-747. The sequence continues at coordinate 1,172 of CAIYQS010000139.1, forward strand.
TTGATGATTCTAGGTCACTCATCAATATTTTCTTGACGGCGCTGCAGTATATGACACCCATTTTTTATCCAATTTCAGTTCTAGGTCCACATACCAGAGACGTAATTTTGTTAAATCCTCTAACCTCATTTTTACAGATCTTCCGTCATGAATTTGGAAATGGCGCAATTTCAACTTTCCAAAACTGGGAGATCATGGTTGGTTGCTCTCTCCTGGCATTTGTAATTGGATTTTATGTATTCATAAAACAATGGCCAAAGGTAGTTGCAAAACTATGAAGGATGAATTGATTGTAGAAGCAGTTGACATTTCGTTGGCTTATAGACGCACGCGTCACCGGGTGTCGTCGTTAAAACAAACCGCAATTGACACGATTAATCGAAGAATGGCGTATGAGCAATTCTTTGCATTGCAAAAGGTCAGTTTCAATATTGCGCGTGGAGAAACACTTTCCGTAATTGGGAGAAATGGCGCGGGAAAATCAACTCTACTCAAGGTAATCGCTCGAGTGCTCCCGCCAAATTCCGGTCGAGTTATCGTACGAGGACACGTTGCCCCGATGATTGAACTTGGTGCAGGTTTCAATCCAGAACTAACTGGTGCAGAGAATATCGTCCTTTACGGCACACTACTTGGGAGAACTCCTAAGGAAATGAAAAGTAGAATTGAAGCTATCGCTGATTGGTCTGATCTAACAGAACACCTAGATATCCCTATCCGTGCTTACTCATCGGGAATGACTGCGAGATTGGCCTTTGCAACTGCGACGGACATAACGCCGGATCTACTCATAATCGACGAAATACTCGCTGTCGGCGACGCTGACTTCAAGGCCAAATCAGCCGCTCGAACCCAGGAGATGATGAACGCTGGTTGCGCCGTGCTATTGGTTTCCCACGATCTCGATGCAGTTAGAAGACTATCTACTAAAGCTATCTACCTTGATCACGGATTTCCAAAGAAAATAGGCTCTCCAGCAATTGTAATAGAAAATTATTTATCAGATGTCGCGCATTAAAGTTTTACACGTCATTGCAAGGATGAATGTTGGTGGCACGGCTAGATATGTAGGAGACCTTGCTAGAGATATCCCAAATAGTGCTCTAGCTACGGGTCTGGTTCAGGGGGCGGAGGTTGAAGATCCAGTTTTGCAAGATTTAGATTTCTATAGAATTTCGCACCTGGGCCGACGCATCTCTCCTAAAAATGATTTTCGAGCTTGGTTGGAGCTAAGGCGACTAATAAGGGAATTGAGGCCTGAGATAGTCCACACGCATACATTTAAAGCTGGTTTACTCGGGCGACTAGTAAGGGGAAATCACAAGAGAGTTCACACCTTTCATGGACACCTCTTTGACGATCAAACTTTTTCTCGCCTTCAAAAAGTGCTAATCATTTGCGCAGAACGTTTCTTGGCCATCCGCACGGATATTCTGATCTCGGTTGGGGAGCGGGTGGGGAAGGAACTGCGAGATTCTGGGATCGGCTCCAATGGAAAATGGGCATCCATAGCGCCTGGAATAAATCCACTTCCGACTATCAGCGAGGCGGAGGCGCGGCAAAGCTTGGGGTTGCAGCAGGGCGAATTGATTATCGGCTGGATGGCACGAATGGCAGGGGTGAAAAATCCGCGGTTGTTTCTGGATCTTGCGAGGCAGAGACCGGCTTTATCTTTTGCGATGGCAGGTGGTGGAGATCTACTAAACGAAATGGAGCGCTTAGCGCCATCCAATGTAAAAGTCTTGGGCTGGACTGATGCCGCTGCATTTTGGTCTGCCATTGATCTAGCAGTCTCTACATCCGATAACGAGGGCATGCCCATTGCACTCATAGAAGCTCAAATGGCAGGCGTCCCGATAATTGCAACAAATGCAGGTTCGACCGGAGAAGTCATCCAATCGGGAATAACTGGATTACTTGCGGAAAAGAATGCGGAGTCACTCCTCCATGCCTTAGATGAGTTGATAGCCAACAGACAACTCCTTGAATCTATGTCGCAGTCAGCGAAGTTATTGGCGTTGAAAAATTTTACCCGAGAAAGCATGGTTCAAGCCCACCTAGATATTTATAGGGCATTAGATAAGATCGCCTAGACGAATTCCTCGGCTGCCTGGAACGGTGATAATTGTGAAAAGTACTTCCAATAAGTCAACTGAGAAATCGGAGAGATACTACTTACTTGATGGGCTTCGCGGCGTAGCGGCGCTCGGAGTTATGGCAAGACACTTGTGGCTTCAATCAAATGGTTGGGTCGGTTTAAACATGTTGGTTGACTTCTTCTTCGTACTTTCAGGATTTGTCCTCGCGCCGCAACTAGTGAATATGAAACCTAGTGGTAGGAAAGGCTTTGTTACAAAACGAATAGTCCGTCTGTGGCCCACCTTAATTCCAGTTTTTTTACTAATTATTGCGCAAGAACGTATTCCAGTACTTCATGTTCACGGTAACACAGTCGTTCATTCGGTATATCAGTACCTTGGAGCATTTCTACTGCTCCAGCTCTATCTCCCTTCACTTATATCTGTAAATGACCCACTTTGGAGTCTTTCTGCTGAATTTCTAGTCAATGTTGCGGCAACCTATTTTCTTCCCAATAAAAGTAATCTCAAGCGACTTTTGCTGACGTGTATCGCACTGCAGATACTCGGAATCTGGCTGAGCAATAAATTCAATCTCGGGTGGGGATTTAATCACTACCTAATATCATTGGGAAGATCTTTTTTCGGTTTTTATGCAGGTATTTATCTATTTCAATGGAAATTGAAGTCCAATAGAAAGCCTTCATACTCAAAACTGGGCGGAGTATTCGCGGGATGTTATGTGATCTTTTTTCTCCTTCAATATTCTCACTACTACATAATATTAGCCGGACCTATTTTTTACCTCTTGCTCCGTGAGCTCATTTCCTTAGATCAAAGGGCGATGAATGACAGAGTGATTTCCTTATGTAAGGTACTAGGCAAACTCTCATATGGGATTTATGTTTGGCATGAAATTATCAATCGACTACGAATACCGGCCTTCATCAACAAACACTTCTTCGCGTCTTCGACTAGTTCTGACTTCTGGATGTCCTTCACGGGCTTTATGGTCACTACCGCTCTTGTCTTACTTGCTTCCCAACTTTCATATAGATTCTTCGAAATCCATGTTAGAAAGTGGTTCTCGAAAAAACTGAAATATTGAGACCAAAATGAGGTAAATATGAGCGTTTTGAAGATCAAAAAGGAAAGGGAGTACGTTCAATTCATCCACCCTTAATATAGACTTTCTAATATGAACTACTTCGAAGACTATTTCAGTGAAGCTACCGCAACAATGGCCAGGACTTCCAAAATGACTAGCCAGATACAATCTGCTGCAGAACAGGTGCTTGCATCCTTAAATGCAGGGGGAACAATTTATATTTGTGGCAATGGCGGGAGTGCTTCCGATGCCCAACATATTGCCGCTGAACTTATTGGACGATTCAAATCAAATCGAAAGCCACTTGCGTCTATCTGTTTAAATACCGACACTTCGGCACTCACGGCGATAGCTAACGATTTTGGTTATGACGAAGTCTTTGCGCGGCAACTTGAAGGATTGGCAAGACCAGTTGATTTGCTGATGGTGATATCAACGAGTGGAAATAGCCGAAACATCATCGAAGTCATAAAGAGAGCGCAAACTCTCGGCATACCAAGCATTTTGCTCACGGGAGGAACGGGTGGTCTTGCCACCCCCTTGGCCACTACTTCCCTTATTGTTGAATCAAACGAGACCTGCCATATCCAAGAGAGCCATATTGCCATTGGGCAAGCCATTTGTGGTTTTGTGGAGAACTCCTTTTTGTGATTATAGAAATTTACTCACCAGAAATTCTCGCGTCGGCTCGCAAGCTTGTTTGTTTAGATCGAGATAACACGCTAATTCGTGACTCTGGTTATATGGATCAAAATGCGGAGATTGAATTTAATACTGCATTGTTAGCTCAATTGCTCTCCTTCGACCAACATGAAACTAGTTTCTGTCTAGTATCAAATCAGAGCGGAATCGGAAGGGGCTTAATATCGGTTGCGGATGTCATTAATCTCAATAGAAGGCTTTCGAAAGACCTGCTGGAACGCGGAATCAGACTGAGTAGCTCTATCTTTTGTCCTCATTCTCCAAGCGAGAACTGCCTTTGCCGAAAGCCTAAGCCGATGATGCTAAATATCGCATTGCGCCTTCATGAAAGCATCGATGCTTCAAGTCAAATCATGTACGGTGACAAACACACTGACGAGGAAGCTGCTCTATCAGCTAATTTTATCTGGAGAAGAGCTCCAGCCTTCTAATTATTAACAGGTTTGTTAGACTTTTCGATGATGGCGGATGTGCTGTGCCCCTTCAAATAGGGAGCAACAACTACTTTCCCTCCGTTTTGCACGACAACGTCGTATCCAACGATCTTGGTAGGGTCGTAGTCGCCCCCCTTTACTAGAACATCAGGAATAATCGCACTTATTTCAAATGCAGGTGTATCGCCTTTGAAGACATAAATTCCGTCCACGTTGGGTGTATTAAGAAGCATTTCAGCCCTAACGTCTTCACTATTAATCGGCCTATTTTCTCCCTTTATCTGTCGCACAGAATCGTCAGAATTGATGAGAACTAGAAGATAGTCCCCCTGACTTTTAGCGAACTTCAAGGTATTCAAGTGACCTGGATGCAAGAGGTCAAAGCATCCGTTCGTAACAACTAATTTCCTTCCGACCTCGTTCAGACTCTCTTTCAATCTCGCAATATCGTTCAAATTGGAAAAGAACTTCTTCTTGGTGGTCTCAATTACAGATGAGTTCGCAAAGCCCGTACCGTGATGACTTACGCTTAGAGCTGAGCGATGAATTCCCAGTGTTGCTGCGTCAACAATATTCGCTCCATTTATATATTCAAGAACCGAAGCAGCTAAAGCCACGTCTCCCGCTCCTGTTACATCATTAACCTCTTGAAATTCGAATGAGATCTCGTGCGCCTCACCAGTTTTGTTAATGAGTATCGCTGGCCTTTCAGATCTCGTGATCAACAAATATTCAATACTATTTTGGTGCAAGCTTTCTGCAATTTGAGCAGCCCGGCTTAGTTCCGGTTCAAAGCCGAATAATTTTATAAATTCCTTCACGTTGGGCTTTAATAAAAAACAGCCAGAGTAAAATTCTAGCTTGGCACCTTTAGGATCGATGAATATTGCTTGATGGTTTAGGGCATTAGTTTTACTGACAGTTCCTTTTGCATAGTCGCTCACTACAATGGCATTGTATTGGTCCTGGCAAGGAATTATCTGTCCTAAAATTTGACTTGAAACATCCGTGACAACCTCATTGTCAATTCTGCAGATTTGGTGCCCACCCACTTGAATCCGAGTCTTTACCGAAGTGACCGGAATCTGAGTCGAATAAATCTTGCACAAAGGTTCCAAAAGTGTTTGCAACATTCTGCCCGCATCGTCGTCACCTAAGGCACAATATAAATCTATCTCGACATCGGGACTTGACAGCAATTTAACGACGTGAGCAGCGCCTCCTAGATGGTAGGTGGTCTTGGGGTTTAGAACAATTGGGACGGGAGCTTCTGGGGAGAGACGCTGACTTTCACCTGATCCATAAACATCAAGCATTACATCGCCTATAACAGCTATTCGCTTACCCATTTAAAACGCTCTCTTGGTAGTAGCGATGAATACCCTGCTCCAAGGATGTCAAAGGTGTTTTGTACCCTATTCCAACTAGATCCTCTGAATTTGCCTTGGTAAACGATTGGTATTTTCCGTGAAGGATCTCCGGCATTTTTATGTATTTAATATTTACCGGTAAATCAAAATTTTTGAAGATATGAGTCGCTAACGAGTTGAATGTCTCTGCACTTCCAGTGCCGAAATCAAATATTCGTGAGTTCCAACTATGAGTTAACGCCCAAAGAATGAAGTCTGCAATGTCGTCAACGTAAACAAAATCACGCTTATGCTCGCCGGCTTCGCATCCCTCGGAAGTATCAAAAAGTCGCACTTCTCCAAGTTCACGTATTTGATTGAACGCATGGAATGCCACGGAGGCCATTCCGCCTTTCAGCTCTTCTCCTGGCCCGTATACGTTGAAGTACCTCAGCCCTAGGAATTTAGGCGGGTTTGGATTGTCCATCATCCACTTATCGAATAGGAGCTTGGAGTATCCGTAGTAGTTAAGCGGTCGACAGTCGTTTATTTCAGAGTCTCTATATCCCACCGAACCATAGACCGAAGCTGAGGAGGCGTAGATATAAGGAATATTTAATCTCTCCGATACTAAGGCGAGTTTCTTGGAAAGTTGGAAATTGTGTTTCAATAATTTGGAAAAATCTGGGTAAGTAGTGGCTGTAATTGCGCCTTGGTGAACTATTGCATCAAAACTATCAAAAAATGGATCTATCTCTGACAAGTCATTGAGATCGGCTTTGGAGATCCAATCTACAATTCCATGAGTCGGAAGCTTCCTAATTTGAGCGGTATCTATCAGATTGTCAGCAATTGTAAGTTTAAAGTCGGATTGGGCCAAGCGATTGGCAATTCGAGACCCAATGAAGCCAGCGCCGCCTGTCAGCAAGATACGCATAATTACCTCTATTCACCACAAGTGGACTCGTCGCTAGAATACATCCTAATGAATTTTTTACGCAGAATTGTTAGAGCGTTGAGCCGCCAATTGAGTCATTTCACCTGGAGGCATCCCTTTGCGTCACTCAAACAGATATTCGATTTTTTCTCTAACAGAGCTCGTCGCCTTCTATCGGCATATATTCAATTTAAATCGAGTGGTTTCGAACCCAATTTAGAGATCCATGTGTTGGGGGGATTGGGTGACTCTATAGTTGCTACTCGATGGATCAAGGAATTCGTGCGTCAGCTTACTCCCGATATTAGAATCGCCTTTTACTCAGCGAATCCGAATCAATTGGCTTGGCTAGTTAACCCGGTCAATCAAGATGTTAAGTTCTTTGGTGACGCCTACTTACCAACCCGACCTAATACGCCTCGTATCCAAGTCGGTCATCAGGTCCAATTGAGCAGCGGAACAATCAAAATTGTGCAGAGATATTTCATTGATCCAGCCCTGGCCCTTAAGTTCCAGCTCCCACAGCTAGATCCTAAATTTAATGAACAGATAACGCCGATAATTGGGCGGCAGATTTCAGAGACTGCGATGAAGCTTGGACTGCGCCGGAATAATTACGTTTTTGAATCTACTGGACTGAATTTTCCAGGGGATTCTTTAGCTGTTGAAACACAGACCCCCTCGATCCCGCTCCCTGAAAAATATGTGACGATCCACAATGGCTACGATGAGAACTTTTTTTTAATCAATGAGAATTCCACTAAGAATTACAACGATTTCCAACCGATAGTTGACTACATTCAAAATGTATTGAACATTCCAGTGATCCAACTGGGCATCTCAAAGACCTCCAATCCGCTTGAAGTCTCCTACGACTTGTTAGACAAAACGAACCTCCGTGAAGTTGCTGAAATTCTTAAAAATTCTGCGCTCCATCTAGATGTCGAAAGTGGACTGGTCCACTTGGCAACCAGTCTTGGCGCAAAATGCTTAGTGATTTTTGGGCCAACTCCATGGGAATATTTCGGTTATCCCTCAAATGTGAATATTTTCTCTAGTTCTTGTTCGCCGTGTTGGTGGTTGGAGAATGACTGGATGAATACCTGCCATCGAAGCTCTCAAAAATTTTGTTGTACGAAAGATATCAGTCCGCTAGATGTCATCAAACAAATTGAAACTATATTTTGCTGAGATATTTATCTGCACGGCGAACAATTTCTTCCCATGGAAAAGTTTTTCTGCAAATTGGGGTACTCATACCTAATAAACAATCGAAATTCCAAGTTTCATTTGACCACCAGCTACAACTTCCACAAAATTTTGGACCAACCACTTCAGCTCCAGGTAAACCATAGTAATCCGGCGATGTGGATAAGAAGAAAGTGACTAACGGAACACCCAACACTCGCGCACATCTTGCAATCCCAGAATCGCCATCTATATGCAATTTCGAGTTGTAAAGAATATTCAATACATCATCGAGGGTCGTAAGTCCCCTTAGATCCAGGTCAACATTGGTCAATCTCTGAGATCTGTCCGTGCCTAATTGCACTATCTTTATAAGTGGATAATGATATTTAATCTCGAGAATAATTCGGTTCCAAGTATCAGCGTCGAGTTGCTTTGTTGATATGCCTCGTGATTTTTGAGACGGGTCTATTCCGTCATGAATAGTAATGTATTCAAATTCACTCCCAAAATAGTTATCAAAATTCATCGACTTAATTTTTGGCCAAACAATTGTTTGTACTCCAAGCGATCGAGCCAGCAGATCTAAACGCGAGTATCCCTTGGAAATCGATAAATCTGAAACCAAGCCACCAAAAACGGGATACATCAAGTTTGTTTTGTTTAAAATTGTAATCTCAGCTTGGTCGGAAGTAATGATCTGTTTAGGTAAAATGGAAGGAAGATAACTGGTCTCGTGACGAATGACAGTTTCCTTGAATTCTAGACGAGTTCGGAGTAGAAAACGATGAAATGTTTTTCGCTTTAGGCATCGTTTGCAGAGTTGAATATCCGGAAAGAGCAGAGTAGCGCTAAAGAAATTAGTTGCAGAATTTGTCTGTGGGTGGAATCGAATTGAGGCCTTCAATTCTGCCTCTAAACTATTTACCACTAAGAGTGCATTGACCTGATCTCCAAGTCCACCAGAAGTAATAAGACCGACGTTTTTCGGGGAAAAAATGGGGATCTGAATAATTCTTCTAAATCTCATCTTTATTGGTTCTTGAAAATGCTGGTGGAACTTTGCCTTTTGAAGATAGGTATTTTTTATGAAGGTCGGCAACCCTCGACCTTGTAATGTCAATATGAAATTTCTGTCGTCAATTGGCAAGTGCCACTCCTAAGGTTGGTTTCCCTTTGGCAATCTTACTTGGCCGAGCTAACTAATCGCGACTAGACCTGGCAGATTAGGTCTTTTAAACGCGTATTTCAGGCTGATTAAGCACCCAGCCCTGACTTCTGAGAGACGGTTCCCTATACTCCTTACATGACTTACTTGCCTCAAAAAATCCAGTCGACTCGAGCAGCAACTCTTCCCCCGCAACACAATGTCCAAATTGATATCTTGCGAGGTTTAGCAATATTGGGCGTGATTGCGTGCCACACAATTGTCTACACGGATCGTGCCTTGGTTAATCACGGAGGAGCCCCCTAAAATTACGTCGACTGGCTTATAAGTTTTGGAAAATATGGAGTTGAGGTCTTCTTTTTTGTGTCAGGTTATTTAATGCAGTCTCTCTATGGAAGAGAGAAGGAATTCACATTCCGAAGATTCTTTGCACGGAGATTTGGGAGAATCTATCCCCTTTGGGTCGCATTTTTGCTTATCGACTGGTCGCTACTTAGGAATTTTGGGACAGGAGGGGCTGAAGCGATTAATCTGGTTCGCTCACAAGGACAATCTCAACTTTTCACGAATCCAGTTGTTGTTGTACTACTCAGTTTGACCTTCACTTTATTTGTTTCAAGTAACCTGTGGAACACGGTGGTACCCGGCGGATGGTCAATCCAGGCAGAAATGTTTCATTATTGTGTGTTTTCAATTATTCGGAAATTCACTCGTCGAGCAACTATATTGTTTTTGACTTTTTTTGCCATAGCGAGTCTAGTTTTAGCTACCATGGCAAAATCGATTTATTTTAATTTGATTTGCCATAAATGGATTTAGGGCATTAATAAATGCATGGGTTCGGTTAAATGTATACTC
>CAIYQS010000140.1 GCA_903928395.1 uncultured Actinomycetes bacterium
ACCCCGCATTGCGCATATACCTTCATTATTCTCTAGGTAAATTTGCGATTTCTTCTTGGATTGTGCAGGAAAAGTGACCATCTCTACACAAGAGCTGGTCACTAATCATCAATTTTAGGAAGAGTCGCCCTATAAGCCGGAAGAAATCACATCAGTCCTAATTCCGAGGTTTCCCCATACTTTTTCCAGTAAAACTTGTAAATACTTTTATGAACTTTTACGCGTTAGATCCTGCTGGTGGCGTCGTGGGGAAAATCTCGATGTCCCAAAGAGCGGCTAGCGGCAGTGAATGGATGGTTTCCAAGATGCTTTGATCGTCTTGGCCGAAAGCTTCAAGAAAGACCGTGCGCTTAGGCATCGCAACTTTGATGCTCCCTAACAATCCTTGCTCTTCCAACAATTTAGCCTGCGCTTGCTCTGCCGGAATGAGCGCACGTATATCGTCTGGAGTAACTCCATCTTTGAATGTAGCAACGACCATATAACTATTCATTTGATTCCAATATTCTGCGAGACACTATTACTTGACATATCAAGTATATCTGATTTACTTCACTCATGGCACAAAAAGGTATGAAGGATCTCGACTCCAAGGCGTGGCGTGCTTTCCACAAAATCGGAACAAGTCTTTTGCCCCACCTTGGTCGCCAAGTGAGTAATCATTCAGGGATATCTGGCGCTGAATACGTTGTCCTGGTTGCTCTCTCTGAGCTTCCAGTACCTGCAGTAAATCTCAATCGCTTGGCAACCGGTCTTGGTTGGGAAATTAGTCGCATGTCGCATCAAGTTTCTCGAATGGAAGAAGCTGGATTAGTAAAGAAAACAAAGAATCTTGAAGATTCTCGCTGCTTCGATCTCTCCATAACAGCAATGGGAAGAAAAATTGCCGAGGCTGCAATTCCTTTGCAGTCTAAAGAAATAAATCATTGCTTCAGCGAAGTGCTTACACAGACTCAGATGAAGTCTTTGATCGAAATATCTGAAGCAATCTCAAGTCACATGAAAGAACACCACCCCCTAAATAAGAAAGTAGATAAATAAATGAAAATTGCACTCGACATATTCGGAGCACTTCTCGCATTTGCGGCAATTGGATCAGCCGTTTCAAAGCTAAAAAAAGTTCCAGATGTAATGGCAGCGATGGCTAAAGTTGGTGTTAAGCCAAATCAGATTCCAGTACTTGCATACTTGGAATTCGCAGGTGGGCTTGGAATCATCGCAGGAATTTGGATCAAATCTCTTGGAGTACTAGCTTCTGCATGTCTCGTTCTCTACTTCGCAGGTGCGCTATTCACGCACTTCTCACGCAAGCATAAAGTTGCAGATTTTGGTGCTGCACTTGGAATCTTCATCATCGCTTGCATCACAACTGCCTTACAACTCAAGCGGTAAGTAAAAGAGTCGCCCTATAAGCCGGATTGAAATTCTAAGGTAGCTTAAATAGAGGATTAAAGATCACGCCGAAGACTTCTCCGGTAGGACTCTCAATATCTGCCAATATGATTCCACCACCAACATCCATTGGAGCCATTAATACTTTTGCTCCATCTGCGACGAGTGAATCAACTGCAGCCTGAACATCCTCAACGCCAATGTAAGTAATAGGACCCTTGAGATTAACCGAAAAACTATTCAGTCCTAGCTCGTAGCCACCAAGGTCGAAACCGACATAGCCACCGTCATCAAAGTAGGGATCCTTACCTAGGGTTTTCTTCCACCAGTCTTTGGACTCTTGAAGGTTTGGGGCAGGATAAATCAAAGATCGCAGACCTAGGTAATTAATGCTCATTGAGAAATCATTTCATAAAATCATAAAGAAGAGTC
>CAIYQS010000141.1 GCA_903928395.1 uncultured Actinomycetes bacterium
ATTCAAATGATGAAGGGCAATACCATCGAGGCACAAACTCCTTTCTATGTTAAAGAGAGCATCATGCCTTTCTATGACTCAACTGGGAAGCAAATCGGCTTAGGAATTGCTAAGTTCGATCCATCTACTGCTCCTGATGTGATCGCCCGCGGTCAAGCTGGTGCGCCGGCTACCTCCTTTAAGGTTGGTGAGGATTTCACTATCAGCATTAAGGGAGTCGGTTGGACGCAGCTAGATAACACACTGGCCGTGACTTATGACAATAGTTATATCGGTTATGGTTGTGGTTTTAACTCCAATGGCTACATGGTTGTTCGATTGACGGCTACCGGTGCTCCTGGTACGCACATCATCGACTTCCACCCATTGCTGTACACAAATCAGCCATCATTTGCTAACACCCCTTATGGAATGCTCCCAGTCCTTTCATCGGATCTGGACTTCCCGGGCCTAGCACTGGGTTATCAAGTACCTTCTTTCCACTTCAGCATCCGAGTCACTAAGTAATAAGTAAATACCTGAACTACCCCCGCACCTCATCGTGAGGCGTGGGGGTAGTTGTAATTATCCGAGCAATCCAAGTGGGCATCCACCAGTTCCACTTTCCGAGAAGCACCATCAGGCTTGGTAGCAACATCCCTCGAATGAGTGTGGCATCAATCAAAACTCCAAATACCAGTCCTATACCTATCTCTTGCAACCCAGCGAAGTGACTAATTGCCAAGCCTGTCACCGCCCCAATAAAAATGAGGGCAGAAGCCGTCACAACCACGCCAGTTTGTCCTACACCTTCAGCGATGGCATCCAAGGTGCTCTGCCCCCTATCTTTTGCCTCCCTGATGCTTGAAATAATGAATACTTCGTAATCCATTGAAACGCCAAAGAGAAGAACAAAGAGGAACACGACCACCCAAGCTTCGATTTGGGTTAAGTGGTAGATGCCGAGGGCTCTGGAAATAACTTCAGACCCAAAACAAAATACAACAATCCCGTAAGCGACGGCTAGCGAAATTAGGTCTAATGCAATTGCCTTAAGCGGCAAGACGATCGATTTGAAGGACCAGACAAGTAGCAAGAATGTAAGCAAAAGCGCAAAGGCAAGGATCCACGGAAAAGTCACGCCTAAGACATGCAACAAGTCAGCACCTTGCGCCGCTGCGCCCCCTAGATACAAAGTTGCGCCACCGCTGAATCCAAATTGAGTGAGCTTGATGTTTCGCAACTCTTCAACTAGCGCTTGCGATTGTGGAGTTCCGAAACTATGCCGGCCTACTACAAAAAAGCGTAAGTACTGGCCCGTTGAATCGATATATGGTGATTTTGTACCCGTTGCTACGACCAGCACTTCTGGAACCTTGAGGAGGTAGTGTGAAAGGTTGAGTCGAGCATTATTCGTCTCACTACTTGATGCCCGTCCGCCCCCACCCAGATTGATGACAATTTCGTTTGGGGTGATAACACCAGTTCCTGCTGTTGACGTTACCAACGAGAGAGCTCGTTGTGATTCTAATTGAGGTGGGATTGCTGTTAGAGAGCTAGGCGTAAGGTGTAACGAGGCTGCAGAAAATGAGAGCGCTCCGAGGACAAGTATGGAAGCGAAGCCAACTCGTTTTGGATGGCCGATGATATATCTTGCGAAGCGAGTGAATGGTGTTTGATGGTTTTTGAAGCTATGAGGCTTATTACTCTGGAGTGAGAGCAAAATCGGCTGCAAGGTAAAGACGGCCGCAAGCGAGACAAGTGGAACTAAAATCGAGGATATACCAAGTGACTGAATAAAAGGGACTGGCACCAGGATTAAAGTTCCCAGCACGAGTGCGACCGTAAAACCAGAAACTCTCACCGTGCGACCGGCGCTGGACATGGTCCTAACAATGGCGAGCGTTGGATCCTGAGGAGTCTCGACAATTTCGCGTCTAAATCGAAAAATGATGAGCAGCGAGTAGTCGATCGCCAAACCTAATCCGATCAGCTCCACAATATTTGGGATGTAAAGGACCACCAAGAATCGCTGTGCAAGAAGGTAGATCAGCCCAATAGTTGCTGACACGGTTCCAAAAGAAAATATGAATGGAATTAGTACCTGCCATGAGAATCCCAGAACCAGCAGTAATAACCCCAACGAAATGAGTAAGCCAATGAGTTCCCCACGGTGAAGGTCAGCATTTAATACCGGGGTAACATCGTGCTCGATCGCAGGTAGTCCGGTGACCATCGCCCCTGGTAGTCCATTTGTGGCGAGGCTAGCGCGTAATGTTTCTGTGTACTTGGCGGCATCTCGCAAGGAGAATCCGGTAACTACATTGACGAAGAGATTTCCATCGAGCGCTTTTTCCTGGGTGACGCTGCTTGAGGGAATCACTTTTGCCGAACGAGCAATTTGCGATTCGAAGCCCTTAATTGCAGTACTAGAACCCTGCTTAAAGCTATAAATGATTGTGAAAGTACCCTCAATATTTTCATGGAACTGGCTTAATAGAACTTGGTCGGCTCGAGCGGATGCGCTATGTGGGATGGAAACCGAAGTGGTTAATCGGGAGTTCAAACCAAAACTTGCAAGGATGCCGAAGACGGTTATCAAGACCCACATTGCCAACACGGCAAGACGTTGTTTTAGTACAAACCGCGTCCAAGTTTCCAGCACGGCTAGATTCTAGTGAGGACTCTCCGACATTTCCCTAAATATCTCAAAGAGAGTCGATTCTGGAAAATCAGTAAATCGAAACCTTCGTTCATGTTTAATTCGACGTGCAAAGTGTGGATGATCCTCTTTGACAAAGGCCAGGAAGTTATTGATTCCACTCCATTTTCCGATACCGCTTCCAACTAAGTAAATTTCATCAAAATCTTTCAAGTGATGAAAGATTCGTGTTTCGTAGTAATAATTTAGGTTAGGCCTCATCCAGCCAGCAAGTAATTTGAATTCTTTATTTGCTCTTTGGGTAGTGGCCACATCGTAGGTTGAGGAAGAAGCGTCTAAATTATGATGCACACCCTTTGGTAATGAATCTGGTTCATAAATTGTGATCGGGTGGCGATTTCTTTCAAAATTATCCTCCCAAATGACGGTTCTATTTTTTTGGATAACGACGTAAGCCGAGCGCGTAGCAGGACCTTTGCTATGCATACGCACTCCCTCTATTCAACTTTTGCGGCTAAATAAGTATGGAGCCATTGCTTAAAAAATTCTATCTGAAGGGGCTAGCACTCTAGACAAGATATTTACCCTTTCCTGAAGCGCACTAAGGAGCAATTGCGAGGATACTAAAAGTAGGAAAAGAGGAAATTAAATGAAAACCGACAAGGGAATTATGCTGGTGGCTTTCGATGGATCGCCATCTTCAAAGGCGGCACTTGAGTGGGCAAAAAGTAAGGCACCACTTCTCTCCTTGGATATCGAAGTAGTTAATGTGTGGGAGTACGCGGAGTCGGCGCTTGATGTTGCGGGAGTTGGATTTGGTTCAGGTGGATACGTTGGAGAGAGCGACCCAAAGATCTGGTCTGATCAAATACTTAAGGATGGGGTCACAACAGTTTTTGGAGATGATGCAACTCAAATTAAAGTCAGTTCCGTAGAGGGTGGAGTTGTCAGGGAGTTAGTAGATATGTCTAAAGGATCTAACCTCTTGGTTATGGGTTCTCGTGGACATAGTAAATTCGCCGATCTCATTTTGGGATCCGTATCTGAGAGTTTGTGCGCAAAATCCAAATGTCCAGTCGTTATTGTCCACGCTGACAGTTAAACCCGGACAGTTAAACCTGGATAGTTAAATAGTTTAGAATGGCGGCATGACAACTCGAATTACTCATTTCATTGCTGGACAAAACTGGACTTCGGCAAGTGAGAGAACCGCGCCAGTATTTGATCCAGCTACAGGGGTTGCCGGCAAAGCCGTGGATTTGGCCTCCAAGGAAGTTGTGGATAACGCGGTAAAAGTTGCCGCTGAAGCATTTGTTGGTTGGCGTGAGGTTTCTTTGACCAAACGAATTGTCATTCTCTTTGCTTTCCGCGAACTCCTTAACGCTCGTAAAGAAGAGTTGGCAGAAATTATTACCTCGGAACACGGGAAGGTCTTGAGTGACGCTCTCGGGGAGATCACTCGCGGTCAGGAGGTTGTTGAGTTCGCTTGTGGTCTTGGTCAATTACTTAAGGGCGGGTTTTCAGAACAAGTATCTGCTGGTGTTGACGTCCACTCCGTTCGTCAACCACTTGGAGTAGTAGCAATTATTTCTCCGTTTAATTTCCCGGCAATGGTACCTATGTGGTTCTTCCCAATTGCGCTTGCGGCCGGTAACTCGGTAATTTTGAAACCAAGTGAAAAAGATCCATCGGCTGCAAACTTTATTGCGGGCTTGCTCAAGGAAGCTGGCTTGCCAGATGGAGTCTTTAACGTGGTTCATGGTGACAAAGAGGCAGTTGATGCGCTGCTTGAAAATCCCGTCGTGAAGAGCATTTCTTTCGTGGGCTCAACTCCCATTGCGCAATACATTTATGAAAAAGGTACTAAGAATAAGAAGCGCGTTCAAGCACTCGGTGGCGCAAAAAACCACATGTTGGTTCTGCCAGATGCTGATTTGGATTTAGCTGCAGATCAATCAATTAATGCAGGCTTTGGTTCTGCCGGCGAAAGATGCATGGCGATCTCTGTCGTACTCGCAGTGGATCCAATTGGAGATGAATTAGTTCAAAAGATTGCTGATCGCATGCCTCAACTCCGAACAGGAGATGGGCGACGAGGCTGTGATATGGGTCCACTAGTTACGGGTGCACACCGTGACAAGGTTCGGGGTTACGTGGATGCTGGAGAAGCGGCTGGCGCAAGATTGGTAGTCGATGGACGCAACCCGGTTGTTGATGGTGAACCTGGTGGCTTCTGGCTCGGGCCAACGCTCTTTGATCATGTTGAGACCGACATGAGCATCTACACAGACGAGATCTTTGGTCCAGTGCTTTCCGTTGTTAGAGTGAAGTCTTATGAAGAAGGCGTCGCGCTCATAAATGCCCACGAATACGGAAATGGAACGGCAATCTTCACCAACGATGGCGGCGCCGCCCGTCGTTTTCAGAACGAGATTGAAGTTGGGATGATTGGAATCAATGTCCCAATTCCGGTTCCAGTGGCTTACTACTCGTTCGGGGGTTGGAAGTCCTCACTTTTTGGAGATTCTCACGCCCATGGAACCGACGGGGTTCATTTTTTCACGCGCGGGAAGGTAGTCACAAGCCGCTGGCTCGATCCAAGCCATGGCGGAATAAACTTGGGATTTCCAACCCAGAATTAGCTGCAGAAATTGGATTGGTAGCCTAATTTCTGCTCGTTCTCAGAGTTTTTTCAGTCCAGTCCACTTTAATTCGATTACTAAAGAGTTTGAACTCTGAGGAATGAATAAAAGGGGAACCAAAATGGCATCCAGCAAACTACTGAAATCAGCAGCGTTTTTTGGGCTCGGAGCTGTGGCTTCTTTTCTTCCAGCAGGAATCACCGCTGCCAATGCTGCGACTACCAAGACGAAACCAACTCCTAAGGTCGCTAAGGCTACGCCAAAGAAATCCGGAACATTTTTAGGTTCAGCAGCAATGACGCAGTTTGGTGCCGTTCAAGTTTCTGTCACAGTGAGCAACGGAAAAATTCAAAGGGTTTCAGTGCCGGTGTATCCAATGGGCACATTTAGGGATCAGCAGATTAACGCGCAGGCGATACCGATGCTGGAGCAAGAAGTTATGCAGGCGCAGTCATCAACTATTTACGGAATTGGTGGGGCTTCGTACACCTCTCAAGGTTTTTACGATTCATTGGTCTCAGCGCTCGCTAAAGCGGGCATGAAATAAATAACTCAATTTTCAGTTAATCAATGTCGCGCCGCAGTGACACCCATGATCCCACTGCGGCAAATATTGCAGCATAAACTAAGAGAAGCACGATACATACAGCTGGTTGAAAATAATCTGATGTAGAAATACTAAAAAGCTTCTGTGTTGATTTCAAATTTATGTTGATATTCATCATCCCTAATATCAAGCCTGATGGTAAATATTTTCCACCCGAAGCCCAAAAGACGACTATTAGTTTCTCAACAATACTAAGCCAGATAATAGAACCTGCTTGTGCGATCTTCATGTTACGAATGAGTGCTCCGATAGATACTCCCATTACTGCGATGACTGCGCCTGAAACGATGGCAGCAATCATTAAGTTCAAAAAAACTGTGGGGCTAGTTTTAGCATGCGGGTAGTGGTGCAATCCAAAATAGGCACCGATAAAACCCAATAGAGTAGATACAACCATCAAAAAGACGCCTGCACCCGCGGCGATCACTAACTTTGCATAAAGCACCTTAATGCGTTTTGGAGTTGCCAGAAAAGTAGAGATTGCTTGTCCATTTTGATATTCATTTCCGATGATGGCAATTCCTAAAATCATCACAAATAAATATCCGGATATTGCCTTTCCGTAAATTCCTGCCACTAATTGGGGATCCATGAGTGAGGTACCGTCGAGTCGAGATTTGAGAGAGTTGACGGAAAAAGCAGCTGGAATGGAAGAAATCAGCGCAATAAATACTGCTCCGGCAAGGTATCCATAAAAAGAGCGCGGGTAAACCAGTTTGCGGAATTCGGACTTGATGAGATTCATGACGTCGCCTCGACTAGACGAATGAAGGCCTCTTCAAGAGTTCCAGTTCCGACAACATCGGACATCGTGCCCTGGGTGATCAATCGGCCTTTGTGAATTATTAAGACGTCATCGACGGTATTTTGCATTTCTGCCAATTGATGGGAGGAAATCAATATGCTATGCCCGTTTCTCGCCAATTTCTTTAAGAATTCTCGAAGCCAAGCAATTCCGATGGGATCTAGTCCATTTGCTGGCTCATCAAGGATTAAAATTTCTGGCTCTCCGAGAAGGGCCGTGGCAAGCGAAAGTCGCTGTTTCATGCCGAGGGAATACTGCTTTACCCGCTTGTTACGAGCATCCATGAGATCAACTAGTTCTAGTACTTCTAAGGCCCGATGATCTGGAATGCCTGCCGAAGCCGCGATTATTTTGAGATTCTTGAGCCCACTCAAGGATTGGTTAAAACCACCAGACTCTATAACTGCCCCAACTTCTTTCATTGGATTTTCTAACTCTGCATATCCAGCTCCACGAATAAGGGCGCTTCCGGATGTTGGCGTTGCCAAGGAGAGCAGGCAGCGAAGCGCTGTACTTTTGCCCGCTCCGTTGGGTCCTAAAAAGCCAGTTATCCGACCCGCTTCTATCGACGCAGTGAGGTCTTTTACTGCAATGACATCCTTATAGGCTTTGGTGAGCCCTTTAAACTCGATAATCGCCACATTACCCCCAATTTTGTTGCAGTTTAACGGGAAATCGGGTCGCGTGAGGCAAACTATCGCCATGAAACCGAGCCGCCTGGAAGCTTTTAGCGATGGCGTCTTTGCCGTGGCAATCACTTTGTTGGTGTTCAATTTAAAAGTTCCAGCAATAGCCTCCGGGAATTTAGGGAAAGCGCTGGGCCATGATTGGCCCTCATATTTTGCTTACGTCATCAGTTTCCTTTCGATTGGAATTTGTTGGGTAAATCACCATTCAATCTTTGATCGCGTAGCCATGGCCGACCGTGAACTCCTTTTTGCAAATCTTGGTTTACTGCTCGGAATAGTTTCAATTCCATTTTCAACTTCACTCGCTGCGACTTGGTATAACCAGGGATCAAACGCGAGGTGGGCGATCACTATTTATTGCGGGATTTGGGTCTATACCTCGGCGATGTTTATTCTCGTGATTCGCCACCTCATGTCGCATGAACATCTGTGTGCAGAAGTAAAGGGAGTGACTCTTAAATCGCTCTTGCGCAAAGGCTATTTGGGTATTTTTATCTACTTCGTGGCAACGATAGTTGCAGCTTTCCTACCAATTGAGGCCTTCATTATCTGTTTTATCCTTGCCTTTTATTACGTTGTGGGAGTCCAGCAAGAAGCGGTTTAACACATTGGGTTCCGCTACGCTTAAGTATGATTTTGAGAGGATAATGACCGCGTGAAGAAGAACTTCTTAGAAAAGCTTCCAAAAGAGGCCCACAAGTACTCCCACGGGACGGTGGGCGTGATTGCTGGGAGCTCGGAATATTCCGGGGCCGCAGTTCTCTGCGTTGGAGGAGCTCGCCGCGGAGGTTCTGGTTATATAAATTACATTTATCAAGATGAGCTTTCGCGTAACTTAGTTTTGAGCGCGTATCCGGATGTCGTTGCTCGCAAATCAACAAAAGACATGATGGTGGATTGTTGGATTGTTGGACCCGGATCACCTGAGTTGGAGCGTAAGTTTTCCACCCCAACAAGTAAATATGCAGTTTTAGATTCTGATGCGATGCGATTTGCAAAAGATTTCAATTCCGAATTTGTCGTCATCACCCCACATGAAGGAGAAGCCCGCAAACTTGGATTTGCCGTCGGCGATGGAGACTTTGGACGAAGGGCAAGTGCATTGGAAATGGCGCAAGCGCTCGGATGCGTTGTAGTACTTAAAGGTCACCGAACTGTGGTTGCCTCTCCAGAAGGCTTAGTTGTGGTAGATGAACTTGCGGGACCAGAGTTAGCAACGGCAGGAACTGGCGATATTTTGACTGGTTTGATTGGATCAATGCTCGCGAGCTGGAAACCAAAAACTTTGAAGGATGTCGTCGTTGTGGTCTTTAAGGCAATTAGCGCACATGCACTCGCTGCCAAAGCCGCCTCTCAAGAACTGAATCCCATTACCTCCTCAGACATTCTTCAGTACTTACCCATCATTCTTAACCAATAGTTAGACTGTATGCATGACCAGCACATTCAAAAATAGCGGGAGGATTTTGTGAAGGCTAAGGTTATTTCTGCCATTATTTTCTCTCAGCTATTCCTACTGAGTTCCACTGCCTGGGCGGACGATGGAACCGAAGTAATGAAGCCACACATTTCAGATGTTGGCGGAGACGACCATAGTCCGGGAGTAACATTTGTAATTTTCTTAACGCTGGTACTTATCGGATTTGGAATTGGTTTTATAGTCGGACGACGAACCAGGCGCAAGTAAAGTGGGAATGCACTTAATTTACAATCACAACGGACAGACTGGCGAAGGGTACTTAGCTCTTCCAGAGAACGAGAGTGGTCCTGCCGTTATCGTGATTCAAGAGTGGTGGGGTTTGGTTGGGCACATTAAAGATGTCGTGGATCGCTTTGCCGCAGCAGGTTTTGTCGCGTTCGCTCCAGATCTTTACCATGGTCAAGCTGCAGCGGAGCCGGATACTGCTAAGAAACTAATGATGGAACTTGAATTAAATGCTGCCGGCAAAGAGATCGTTAACGCCGCTGATTATTTATTATCACTTCCTGAAACGTCTACCAAGCACGTTGGCGTCGTAGGTTTTTGCATGGGTGGAAGTTTGGCTATTTGGAGTGGGACGCTCTCTCCCCAAATATCAGCAACGGTAGGTTTTTACCCAGGGTCATCGTGGGAGCGTCATGCACCCATTTGGGCCAATTACGCGGGCAAGGCAGCTGTGATTCATGCCGCTGAGGGCGATGGAACATCGGCAGCTCCAGGAATTCAAGAAGCACTTCAAGAAATTAAGAACGCTGGAGGAACGTCCCTCGCGTATGACTACCCAGATACTAAACATGCATTTTTTAACGATGATCGCCCAGAAGTATTTGCACCGCTGGCGGCGGCATTGGCGTGGGAGCGAACTCTAGAATTTTTCTTCAACTCTTTAAAGTAATCCGCTAAGTTGGAGTAATGACCACTTTTGCAATCGTAGGTGGTGGATGGCGGAGTGAGTTCTACATTCGTTTAGGACAACTTCTTCCAGAGAAATTTGAACTCATCGGTGTCGTTGCGCGGAACTCTGATCGCGCCGCCGAACTGCAAGCCGATTTCGGAATCTCCATCTTTGAGTCAACTGAAGCACTCCTACAATTTTCCAAGCCAGATTTTGTTGTAGTAGCAGTATCGTGGGTTTCAAACCCTGGTGTTGTCAAAGAGATTACATCTTTGGGCATTCCTGTTTTATGTGAGACACCGCCTGCTCCTGACGTTCCGGCGCTTCGCGACTTATGGTTGGCAGTAGGTAAAAGCGAACTAGTCCAAGTTGCCGAACAGTATTTATATCTACCAGGACATGCCGCTCGCTTAGCCGCTGTGAAAGCTGGAGAAATTGGTATCCCAACTTCGGTTGAGGTTTCATCAACTCATGGGTATCACGCTGTCTCATTAATGCGCGGTTATCTAGGCGTTGGTTTCGAGCCCGCCACTATTTCTGCGCAAGATTTTGTAGCCCCGCTTATTGATCCACTTCATCGAGGTGGTTGGAACGAAGCGCTGGACGCCATTAATCGCACCACCACTATTGGAACTATAAATTTCGGGAATGGAAAGTCTGGGGTCTACAACTTCGTTGAGAACCAGTGGCATAACCAGCTTCGACACCGCAGGATTGTAATTCGCGGCAGCGCTGGTGAGATTGTGGACAACGAGTTGATTGCATTGGTGGATGGACCGGCAATCGTAGGATCTGAATTTCGTCGGTATCAACTTGGGTACGATCTCAATCTTGATGGTTTTGATACTGAGCACATTTCCTTGAACGGAAATGTCTTGTATAAGAATCCTTTTGTTGGTTTGCGACTGATGGACGAAGAGATCGCCATTGGAACCATAATGGTTGAAATGGCGCAATGGATTGCAGGGAAAGGTGCAGCGCCGTATCCGCTCCGCGAGGCGGCACAGGATCAACTCATCTCCCTGGCAATTAACGAATCTGCACTTTCTGGAAAAGTGGTACAAACTCCGCGCGAAA
The DNA here is from genome assembly GCA_903928395.1 of uncultured Actinomycetes bacterium. GTDB lineage: Bacteria > Actinomycetota > Actinomycetes > Nanopelagicales > Nanopelagicaceae > PALSA-747. The sequence continues at coordinate 10,837 of CAIYQS010000141.1, forward strand.
TCTGGGCTTAGTAGGGGCAGCCCCCTTGGACGGCTGCTCATTAGCACGGAAGATGCCCTATTCTTAAAGCATGAACGGAACCGTAAAACCTCGTCGCTCGCTCGCCAAATCCATAAGCATGATCTTTGCAGCTCTCATATTGGCACTCGGGACTGGTTATGGACTTAGTTTGGTTGGTCAGGGACTCGCGGCTCGCGCGGGTAACTCCGTAACTGTCACCGGCCAAGCCCGGACAAGTGCCACGGCCGACAACGCGGTTTGGACTCTTAATGCACAAGAGAGTTCCACTTTTGTTGCTAATGCAGTTACAAAAGTCGAAGCGAGCGTGGCTGCGCTCACCAAGTATTTAACTAAAGGCGGAATCCCGGCCTCGGCTATTCAATCCGGAGCTGTGACAACAAATGCCATCGGAGAATATATAAACGGCAATCCGACTGGGCGCGTACTTTCCTATCAAGCGAGTCAGAGTGTCACCGTGCGATCTGCTGATGTGAATTTAGTTAATTCACTAAGCAATGGGATCGGTACCTTGCTCCAAACTGGTGTCAATATTAATAATTACGGTCCACAATTTTACGTTTCTAATCTTGCGACCTTGCGTCCAACGCTTCTTGCACAGGCAATGGTTGATGCAAAAGCGCGTGGAATTTCAATGACAAAAGCTGTTGGTTCAAAACTAGGGAGCGTCATTGCGGTATCGAGTGGTCCAGTGCAGGTCACCTCGCCTGATTCGGTTGATACTTCGGGTGGTGGACTCTACGACACGACTACAATTCCAAAGACTGTAACTGTGACAGTATCGGTTAGTTTTAAAGTTAATTAGCCGCGGGGCTAATATTCCCGCGCGGATTTAAGTGCACGTTTGGCAAGGGTGGAGCAGGAATCCTGCCGTGGATTTGATCGTCAAAATCAGGGAACCGATTAGCACGGTTATTCCAATCAGTCCGCATTTCGACAATTTCCTCGTGCGATCTTCCAATGAAATTCCACCACATAACTATTTCCTCTTGAAACGGCGCACCACCCAACAGAACCAGTTTGGCGCCATTTGTTGAACTCATGTGAGCGCTCTGGGATCCAGCCGACATGTAATCCAAATGATGTAGCGGAAGCTCCTCTTGATTGATGGCAAGATCACCACTTATTAACAGTGCGCCGTATTCGAAATCGCTTCGTAGTGGAATCTCAACAAGCGAACCTGGTGCAATCTCTAATTCGACTCCCACTAATTCAGTAAATACTCGTGCGGGGGATTGAAGCCCCATAAATTCTCCAATAATTAATTTGCCTGAAAATTTACCGGCGTTGAAAGTTGGAAGTTGTGCGTAATGATCAAACATAGGTGCACATTCGCGAACACTGTTCGGAAGCACCGTCCACAATTGGACTCCGTGCATGACTGCAGCCGAACGAAGCGAGAGCTCGGAATGAGCTACACCGTTACCAGCGGTCATCAAATTGAGCTCCCCAGGTTTAATAATTTGAACGCTACCAAGTGAATCTCGGTGTTCAACTTCTCCCTTAAAGAGCCAGCTAACGGTCTGCAAACCGACATGCGGGTGGGCAGCAACGCTCATCGCATTCTCTTGATCTGTAGGACCATAGTGATCCACGAAGCACCAGGCTCCGATAGTTCGGATATATCGGTGAGGTAACGTGCGCTGAATATCGATTCCGTTGCGCGTAGTTAACTTAACTATTCTGGGTGCGAGGATCATGGAGTTATGTTCCCACGACCATCGGGGTAGCCCCAGTTTGCTCTTTTAATTCACTGAATGTGGTTGGAAAGACGGCGTGTGGATGCCCCGCTGCCGCCCAAATAACTTCGAATGCGTCCAGCGCGAGATCTATCAAGATCACTGGCTCTGGGTTGGAAAGGGTCCCGTCATCGTGCCAACCGAAAGGACTCACGCCTCCGATACTGATTCCAGAAGCAGATTTAACAAAGTCTGCATCTGCGCGATGCAGTTTTTCAACGCCGAGTTCACGCGCCACTAAGTGGGTGTCTACCCGATGGGCACCAGAAGTGATTACGAGGAGTGGGCGACCATCTGGAAGTTTAAAAACGATCGATGAAGCGATCTGTCCCACCTCTATTCCTAGAGCAGAGGCAGCTTCGGCGGCAGATCTAGCGCTGTCGCTCAAAATCCTCACTTGTCCAGCCATATTTCTAAGGTGCATTTCGGCGATAATCCGCTTGACCGAAGCGTTCTTAAGGACGTCTTCCATACTTGAATTGTAAGTGGAATGGGATACTTAGATCATGTATATCCCACACCAAAATAGGGTTGAAGACTGGGATGAAATTCAGCGGTTTGTTGCTTCAGTTCGCGCCGCTGATTTGGTGACGGTTGATTCTGAAGGTCTACCAATAGCAACCTTGATGCCCATGGTCTGGCAGGTTGATAACCCGCAATCAGGTGCTTATGGGAAACTAATAATGCATATGGCGCGCGCCAACCCACAGTGGAAAGAGATATCACCTGGAACTCAAGGGCTTGCGATCCTGCATGGAGCGCAGGCCTATATTTCTCCGACTAACTATGAAAACAAGTACACGGATCACAAGGTCGTACCTACCTGGAACTACCAATCTGTTCATTTAAGCGGAACCGTTGAAATAAGTGAAGACACCGAACTACTACGCAAAATAGTTACAGACCTAACACATGCTCATGAGTCAACGCGTCAACTTCCTTGGAGAGTTGAAGAATCCGATCCTCACTATTTTGAACTGCAATTAAAGGGAATCATCGCAGTGATTTTGCATGTAACCAAGGTTGAAGCTAAATCAAAACTTAGCCAAAATAAATCGCAAGAAGACCGAATAAGAATTGTTGAGGATTTATTTACTTCTGGAATCCCTGGTGAAGATGTTGTTGCTGTAGAGATGCAGCGCGAGTTATAGCGCAACTGTTTCTATAATATTGAGCGGATCCATTCCAGAAGCGATTCTTTGCAACTGCGATTCCATGAAACGTTTGCCACGTTTCTCAAATGCTTCAGAATCACCACCCACATGAGGCGTGATCATGACATTCGGAGCGCGCCACAGGGGATGATCCGCTGGCAGAGGTTCTGGATCGGTCACATCTAGCGCAGCTCTGATTCGTCCCTTAATGAGTTCCGCAACTAGAGCGTCGGTATCAACAACTTTGCCACGCGCGACATTGATTAATATCGCGCTGTCTTTAAGTAGCGCTAAACGACGGGCATTGATTAGGTGCTTACTTTCAGAGTTAAGTGGAATAATCAAAAAGAGAATGTCAAAGGTTGGCAGAAATTCGTCCAACCTATCCATCGTGAAAGCGTCGTTTTGCCCGCTCCGCGAAAAGGTCTTGATATCTACGTCATAAGGTTTAAGGAAAGAAATAAGGGTTTGGCCAATCGATCCAGCACCAATAATCCCTACTGTGCTGTCATTAAGTGAACCCATTCGTTCATGGCTCCAGAGGCCTTGATCTTGCGCTCGAATGAAATCTGGAAACCCGCGCTTCATAGCGATCGCCATTCCTACAGCAAGTTCGGCTGTAGATGCATTGTGGACCCCTCGCGCGTTACAGAGCAGCATTCCTTCACGGATGTAGGGGAGTGCACTTTCGTATCCAGCATTCGGGACTTGCAGAATTTTTAAATTGGTCATCTTCTTGGTTGGTTCAAGATATTCGACGCCTGTCATGTAGGGAGGAATATAGATACTGATTTTGGAAAGGTCGGAACTTTCAAGGGGGAAGTTGGATGGTGAGAGCCGTTCAAATCCCTCGGGCACAACTAGATCAGGCCACTGACTCCAAACAGTGTGGGTAATAGGTGGCATTACTCCTCGCCAATATCTTCATTCCAAACATCCGGCTTTTCCGAGACGAACTTTGCCATCATGTCTTTGCATACCTGCGAATCAAGGTTAATGACCTCTACGCCGTTAGCCCGAAGTAAATCTTCGGCTCCCATGAAAGTTTGATTTTCGCCGAGAACCACGCGTGGGATTCCGTAAAGCAAAATTGCACCCGTGCACATGTGGCAAGGGGAGAGCGTCGTGTACATAGTGGCTTGGGCGTAAACACTTGCTGGCAGGCGACCAATATTTTCGAGACAGTCTGTTTCACCGTGGCGAATCGCGCTTCCTAGTTGAACTCGTTTGTTGTACCCGACTCCCAGGACTTCTCCATTGACTACCAAAGCTCCACCAATCGGAACGCCCCCTTCAGAGGCGCCTTGCTGGGCTGCCGCGATCGCGTAATCCAGGAACTTCTGATCGTCCATTTTCTCCCCATTTCGCCGGTACGGGGCTACTTTAAGTGAAAATTGCCTGAGTGTGGGCTCCACATTTGGGCAATTTACCTATACGGTTTCGCCATTCCCTCGGTCTGTGAGCCGTCATTTCATACGGGGTCGAAATCACCCCCGACACCAAAATTAGGAGAGATGTCGTATGAGATCGGAAGAGCACACG